>JAUWMY010000356.1 GCA_030612945.1 Desulfobacteraceae bacterium | reverse complement strand
GGGCCGATTGAAGCTTGGCCTCCAAGTGCTTTTGCTCTGTGATGTCTTTGAAGATTCCGGCAGTACCAATAACCCGGTCATCTTCACCTCGAACCAGGAACAGTGAATTCAAAATGACGAGAGCCTCCCCATCTTTGGTCTTTACTTCCATCTCGTAGTTTTCAGCTCTCTCATCTTTCTGCAGGAGGGCCATGATCTCTTTGGCCTCTTGAATACCCATGACATAAACACTCGAGATGTGTTGTCCCAGGATATCCTCTCTCCGGTATTTGATCATTTCCTCCATGGCTCTGTTCAAATAGGTTATCTTCCCTTTAAGATCAGTGGTCACGATTCCATTAACAGAACTCTCCATGATATTTTCGAGGAACTCTTTGGTCTCCCGGAGTTCTTTCTCGAGGTTTTTTCTCCGGGTGAGGTCCCGGACGATCTCCACAAAACCTGTGGTCTTGCCCGAGGGATCCTTAATGGCCGTAATCGTCGAATGGACAGGAAAGCGGTCACCGTTTTTCCTGACCCTATACATGTCCAGTTCGCAGACGCCTTCTGTCCTTGCCCGTTTTGACATCTCTTTCTGAATGGCTTTTTTGCAATCATCAGGGACGAGGGTGATGCCTGTTTTCTCTCTATTTAGAACCTCCTCCTTTTTCCATCCAAAAATCTTCTCCGCTCCCTTATTGAATTCGATAATCCTCCCGTAAAAGTCCAGGGCCATGATGCCATATTCAGTGGCGCTATCCAGAATGCTGTTTAAAAATCGTGAAGTATCACGGTATTTCTCCCTTGATTCTTTAAGCTCCTTCGTCCTGGACTCCACAATCTTTTCCAAATTTGATGTGTAATGCTGGATCTGCACTATCATCCGGTTAAATGATACTCCGAGAACACCGATTTCATCTGCATTGCGGACAATGACCCTCTCAGAAAGGTCTCCGCCTGCCATCCTGGTGGTTACCTCTGTGAGCTCTTTAATGGGCCTCGTCAGCACTGTCGAAAGGGTTAGGGTCAAGACAAGGACCAGAACGAGGCCCATGAGCACAACGATTATAATGAATCGCTCAGTCTCGTAAAGGGAACTGTAGATTTCTTCCTCATAGGTGCCAGCCACAATTATCCAGTTCCACGGTTTGAAGTATGTGTATTTATTGATTTTCTGTCTCGATTTTGTTTCTCCCAGCTCCGGATTAATCCAGGGATAACGGATGGTGCCTACATCACCTTCCTCAAGGGCGACGGCATCATTTACCATAGAGCGGATGTATTCAAACCCTGATGAATCTCTGGAATCAAGGACGTTTTCCCCTTCCTTGGCCGGATGGACCTTCAGGGTGCCTTCACCATCCATGATGAGAACATACCCCGTATCTCCGACCTTGATTTCTTTTATCTCGTCCTTAAAGGATTGGGCACTTTGTTCCCTTGCGCCCACATAAAGAGCCCCGATCACATTTCCATCCTGCCCCCTAATAGGCTCATAGGCCGTGATATACCAGTCGTTCACCACATATGCCCTGCCCCTATAAGGGCATCCCGCCAAAATCGCCTGTGCCACAGGGCTGTCCGTGGGAATAAATGTCCCCACAGCCCTTTTCCCATCCTTTTCTTTGACATTGGTGGAAATACGAAGGAGTCGATTACCATCAATTCTTTGAAAAATTGTGCAGGTTCCGCCTACGAGCTTCTGGACCTCATCTACAAAATGATTATCCCGGCTCAGAGGCCTGTCCCCTATCTTCCAGAGGGGCACACTGACCGGGTATTGCTCCCTGGTGATCTGGTTAACGGCATCAAAACGGACTTTTTCTCCCGGCACAATTTCGATTGCACGACCGTGAAGGTAAAGCAGTTCCCGGGCAACGTTCAGATCGGAGGTCACCTTCATCTGGACCATCTCCTGCTGCACCTTACATGTGGAATAGATGTTTCTGACGAGATGATCCAGATCTTCCTCGGATGCGCTTTTAAGGGCATTGCCAAAACGATTCATTGAAAGGTAGGCAACACACAGAAGAGGTAGCAAGACCAGAAAGAGGGTTACGCTGATCAGCTTTGCGCGGATACTCCAATCGCGAAAAAGCGGCATGAACATTTAGGTTCCTCGTGAAGCCATAAATAAAATACTTTAACTTCGCTAACTTACGATACAAAACACCTAATCCGGACAAGCTAAAACCAATTCAGGGATTATGAATTGAGGGATTAAGGAATTAAGTCAGGAATACTTCCGGTTTTAAATTCCTCAATTCCTGAATCCCTAAATTCCTCAATCTATCACTAATCAGCGAAGACGATTGATTATATGTTTTTTCTTCCACAAAACCACAAAATCTATTTATAAGATACTAAGGGCCTAATATACCGGATCAGGGAATGTGACCATACCTCTGGGCTTTCCCACCATCCGGTACATCACAGGTGAAGCCCAGCCCTCGTCGCGCACATCATCTTCAATGTCCGCAAGAATGCCGTCATGAATGGCCCAGCTACGGCCCCTCACAGTGTGAGCAAACTCGGGTTTACGGAAGGGTGTGCTATTATCCAATTTGTTGAAGAGCGCTTTTCCAGGTTGAAACAGCTCATGTATCCTCTTCATTTGGGCATATTCGTCAAAATAGCTGAATCCGTGCCTTTCATACGTAATTGCATTGTGATAGAAGAGGGCCTCCAGCCGTATGCTCTTTATATCAAACATCCGGCAGAAAAACTCCAGAACATGGATCACCTCACGGGTCAGCCCCAGGCCCTTGGTAACCTGTCCGGGAAAGAGCCCGGCTTCCACAGCCTTTTCTTCCTCGGCAAGATTCCTGGATGCCCACCCGAATAGCGTGTCTCTCCCCTCCTGGTCAATATGCGTTGTAAATACGGGTGAACCAGGGTCATTAACAACGAGAAAATCCCAGTCAATCTGGGTGAAATCGCTTAAATCAGTAAGCTGTATAGAGTAAAGAGCGTGCTCTGATCCTGGTAGTTTTATTTCCACCAGACAGGTTCTGTCCCCTCGGGGACAGAAAAACCGCACAATCCTCTCCCCCTTTTCGTTACGCCAAGAACGGGGGTCAATCCTGAAACTACTATATAGTGAAGGAGGAATGAGGATCCGGTAAAGCCCCTCCTTTTCAGAGGGCGACAGACGGCTAATTCTTTGAATCCAGGGCATGGGTCATCATCTCCTATTGTGTTTATAATTAGCCCATTTTGGCAGAGAAGTCAAAAAAAAGGAGTGAGGTCCTTTCATGTACCGGGAAACCCGGTATTTTTCATTGACCCTGATTACACACGTCTGTTAGTCTGCGGACGAAAAAATTGAAGCTCTCCCATAGAAAACTTCGGGCTATGAAAGGAAAACCTTTGGGAAAAAACGATGTTAAAACAATGGGGTCAATCTTTGTCCATTCGGACGAGATGGGCCGGTTCGATTTTGGGCCTGACCATCCATTCAAGCCGGAAAGGGCATTAAAAACGTATGACCTCTGCACTCGCTACGGCGTTATGAACTACCCCTGGATGAAAATCCTGGATCCTGAGCCCATAGACCAGGCTCTCCTTACCCTTTTTCATGAACCCTCTTACCTCAGCCTTCTCAAAGATGCAAGCTCAGGACAAATGCGTCCCGAAATGCTTGTCGAAATGCTTGAGCGAGGTATTGGAACCGAAGACACCCCAATTCTTTCCGGAATATACGAATGGTCCTTGCGGGCAGCCGGTGGCACACATGTTGCTCTGCAAAAAATCATCAGTGGCGATGCCCTGATTGCATTCAACCCCCTGGCAGGGTTCCACCACGCCCTGCCTGACCATGCAGAGGGTTTTTGCTATATCAATGACATCG
>JAUWMY010000259.1 GCA_030612945.1 Desulfobacteraceae bacterium | reverse complement strand
GGAGACACGGCAATCAAAAAGCGCTCGTGATTGAGGGTGCCAGGGAAAATAACTTGAAAGAAATTGTAGCGAGAATCCCATTGGGCACCTTTACCTGTGTCACCGGTGTCTCTGGTTCCGGCAAGAGCAGTTTGGTTAACGGTATCCTTTACCCCGCCCTTTGCCAGAAGCTTTATCACTCCAAAGCAAAGGTTGGCCACGTGAAATCTATCAAGGGCATCCACAACATAGATAAAGTAGTCAACGTTGATCAGAGCCCAATCGGCAGAACCCCACGTTCCAACCCCGCCACTTATACAGGGATTTTTACTCATGTCCGTGAACTCTTTTCCATGCTTCTGGAATCTAGAGCAAGAGGGTACAAACCAGGAAGGTTCAGTTTCAATGTTAAAGGAGGGAGGTGTGAGGCCTGCAAGGGAGATGGCATCATAAAGATAGAAATGCATTTTCTTCCGGATGTCTATGTCACGTGCGAGGCCTGCAAGGGACTTCGGTATAACCGGGATACACTGGAGATAAAGTATAAGGGGTACAGCATTGCAGATATCCTGGATATGACGGTGAACCAGGCCTTTACCTTTTTCGAGCACATCCCCGGGATCAAAAACAAACTGAATACTCTTGTGGATGTGGGTCTTGGCTATATAAGACTGGGGCAGCCGGCTACTACACTTTCAGGAGGCGAAGCGCAAAGGATAAAACTATCCAAGGAGCTAAGCAAAAAGAATACGGGAAAGACACTTTACCTTCTTGATGAACCTACAACAGGGCTCCATTTTGCCGATATCCAGAAACTTCTTGAAGTCCTCAATTATTTTGTGGAGCAAAGGAACACGGTAGTGGTCATAGAGCATAATCTGGATGTTATAAAAACCGCCGATTATATTATTGATTTAGGTCCAGAGGGAGGGGAAAGGGGTGGATATGTTGTTGGGACGGGAACCCCGGAAGAGATTGCAGGAATCGAGGGCTCATATACGGGCCAATTTCTAAGGAAAATCCTGTCTATGGAAGCTTTACCTCCCGTAATGGAGGTGTGATATCAGTGTTGTGAGCAGTAGAGAGATGTTGGATGAGAGGGCCTTTTAAAACCGGCCCTCTCAGTTGATTAATTGATAACTTTTTCAACGAACGTTGCAAAATCCGGGATCTTGAATACCATAAGCAAACAGATCAACAGGGCGTAAATACATAGGGACTCGATCAGGGCCAAGCCAATAATCATGGTGGTCATGATCTTGCCGCCTGCTTCGGGGTTTCGGGCAGTTCCTTGAAGCGCGGCGCTGATTGCGTTACCCATAGCATAGGCTGTCCCAAGTGCAGCAATCCCGATACCGAAGCCGCATGCGATGGCTATTCCGAAGTATATCCGCAGCCCCGCTGCCTGAGCAGATTCTTCGCCTGCGAATGCCATTGAGGCCGCCCCCAAAACTAATACTGTTGTAAAAGCACTGATTAATGTTTTCTTCGACATGTAAACCTCCCTTCTCTTATATTTGGCCTTCTTCCAAAAACCTTTTATATTAATGTGCCTCTTCCATGGCACCTGCGAAATAGATTATTGACAGGAGCGTAAAAACCAGCGCCTGTATAAAGCTCACCAAAATGCCCAGGAAAAGAATGGGCAACGGGGCCAGATAAAGACCTGCCAGCATAAAGAAAATACCAAGAACCGTCTCTTTGCCAAAGATATTACCAAAAAGCCGGATACTCAGTGACATAACACGGGCAAAATGGCCAATCATTTCGAGAATGAACATCAAGGGGGCCAACCACCACACAGGCCCCAAAAAATGTTTTATATATTTAGTCCCATGGGACTTTATTCCGATGATGTGCGTAAGCACAAATGTGCAAAGAGCTAGGGCCAGGGTGGTATTGAGGTTGGCAGTGGGCGAAAAAAAGCCGGGCACAAGCCCGATCAGATTGGACACAAGGATGAAAAAGAAGACCGTGGCAATATATGGGAAAAAGAACTTTCCCTCTGGCCCGGTAATCTCCACCATAAAATCTTCAAGTCCACCAACAAGGACCTCAAAGACGTTCTGCCCTTTTTTGGGGAGGAGTTTGACCCCTTTCCCAAACAGGACGGCGCTGATGATAAGAATGAGCATAACAAACCACATGTGTGTCACTTGTAAATAATTATGGGCAAAATGCTCCAATCCAATGGCAGAAAGGAATGCGTCTATAAAAAAAATCGGATGCTCCATAGATCTAAGATGCCTCCTTTGAAAATGTTGTTCGGATCATTAGGATTCCTAAACTAACAATACCAATAACCACTATTGAGAGTCCCACAGTCAAACCCACAGGATCTATCCATTTCTGTGACAAAGATAGATAGATTAATATACCCATTGCTGCAAGTCTAAGATAATACTTGGCAATAACGGATACCTTTCCTGCTTTTCGAGTGTCGTCAGGGAAAAAACCCTGGCGTATTGTATGCTGGAACGCATGGAAATTGACGATAACCATCAAACCGCCGACAATGATGCCCGCCGTAAATGCCGGGCTCATAACAAAGCAACTGGCTGAAGCAAGCAACAAAAGAATAACCCAGTTTAGGTGTTTTAGATTTCGGTATACATGCTCCCAGTCCATTACAGTTTCTCAACCCTTTTGTACATGATATAGAGATTCCTGAATGCTGCTGCGATACCAAAACCCAGGAAAATCAAAAACAACCAAGGGCTTGTATCCAGCCATTTATCCAGGTAATAACCGATCAATGCACCCAAAGCAATGGCGATGCCCATTGACAGACCCACTGTACTGACAAAACCAAGGGTCTTGATGGTTTTTTTCAGGTCTTCGTCCATTTTCATAGGTCACGACCGGTAGCCAACCCATCTACTGATAAGTATGGGTCTCTATCACACGTTTTCAGATAAAGTCAATAATATTGTTTTTCTTAAAGGGTTTTTAAAGCGATTGAAGCACATTCAATGGTCTTCCGGACCGTTTCTTCACTATGGGCCGTAGACAAAAATGAGGCTTCAAAAGGAGACGGAGCAAGATATATCCCCTGGTCAAGCATGCTCCTGAAATATCTTTTGAACAGATTTTCATCACTGGCCTTGGCCGTTTTAAAATCCGTTACTGGTTCGCCCGTAAAAAAGAGCGAACCCATGGATCCAACCCTGTTGCTGACCACATTGACGCCCGCCGCTTTTGCAACCCTTTTAAGACCGGAAAAGAGCATGTCCCCCAACTTGTCAAGCTCATCATAAGGCGATTTCTCTTTCAGAATCTTGAGCGTTGCGAGACCTGCGGCCATGGCCAGGGGATTTCCGGAAAGGGTTCCTGCTTGATACACATCTCCCTGGGGTGCCATCCTGGTCATGATCTCCTTTTTTCCTCCATAGGCTCCAACAGGTAATCCCCCGCCTATGATTTTGCCAAGGCAGGTGAGGTCGGGCATGATATCATAGAGTTCCTGGGCTCCTCCGGGAGCTACCCGAAAGCCGGAAATAACTTCGTCAAAGATGAGAAGAGCGCCATATTCGTTGGTAAGTTCTCTCAAGCCCTTCAGGAATGCTTGATCCGGATTAATGACACCCATGTTGCCGGGAACGGGTTCAACAATGACTGCCGCTATTTCAGGACCAAATTTATTAAAGGCCTGAGACACGCTTTCAAGGCTGTTAAAGGGAAGCGAAATAGTATGCCTGGCCAGATCCTGAGGAACCCCGGGGCTGCCGGGAATGCCGAGGGTGGCGAGCCCGGAGCCTGCTGAAACCAGCAAACTGTCAGCATGACCGTGATAACACCCATCAAACTTGATGATTTTCTCCCTGCCCGTGTATCCCCTGGCGAGCCTGATAGCGCTCATTGTTGCTTCCGTACCGGAATTAACCATCCGAACCATCTCAATGGAGGGCACCATTTCTACAATAATGTCTGCCATCTCCACTTCAAGCTCTGTCGGCGCTCCATAACTGGTGCCCAGCTTTACTCTTTCCTCAAGGGCGTTGACTATTTCCGGGTGAGCATGGCCCAATATCATGGGTCCCCACGAACAGACGTAGTCTATATATTCATTGCCATCCACATCCCAGATGACACACCCATTCGCTTTGGAAATGAATGGTGGGTCAATTCCCACTGCCTGACCTGCCCTTACAGGGCTATTTACACCACCAGGGATACATTTCTTGGCTTTTTGAAACAATTTTTCTGAAATTACTCTCATTCTTCGCCTCCGAATGCAGTCCGTTCTCAGATTGAGCCTAACTGCCTGTTAGGGCCAAAACCTTTTCTAACAGACCTTACACCATTAATTAATCCCTTAAACCGCCCCGCAGTAGCGAGATGGTCCTGGCTCTGCTATGCGTGTTAGATAGTGATTTGTGATGCCTTATGGAATAAAGTTCAAATGACAAAATCCAAATGTCAAATCAAATCCAAAACCCCAATGTCAAAATGTTTTCCAAAACGATCAGTTATTTATCTTTTTCCTATTGTGCATCTTCACCAGTGTCGGCCGCGTTTGAATTAATGTGTGGAAATATATTTTTTAGCATTTGTCATTTGACATTCATTTGAAATTTGGGCTTTGACCTTTGTCATTTAAATTCATTTTATTTACATATTTAGATCCTTATTAGGGCCACCATTCAAGCCACCCCTTTTAGGGGTGTTAGTTGACTTTAGTTCACTTTAGTCACTTCTAAAAATATTCCATGCTGGTCTTCCTGAATTCCTTCTCGCTGAAGAGCAGTTCATATTCATCAATACCTGCAGATCGGGACATCCGCGCTGCTATTTGGAAGCATTGATCCCGATTGCTCC
>JAUWMY010000042.1 GCA_030612945.1 Desulfobacteraceae bacterium | reverse complement strand
TATCAGGCCATCAAGAAACGGATGACCATTTTCAACACCTCACCGTATGTTCAATACGCTTTTGTCCTTGACAACGGTCAACCGTCCCTTACTGACCCAATCTATCCTATTTTGAACTCAAATTTTATGCAACGTTAGGGTATAAATAAAAGGCCCCCTGAGCAAGGAGGACAAACTCAGGGGGGGTTGGGGTTTATATAGGGTTAACTATCCAACAGGGCGGCTCTTAAACGGTGAAAACTCAACAGCCTCAGAGAGAACACACTATAGAAAAAGTGGGCAAGGGGTGTTCCTCTTGCCCTCCTTACTGCTGAGTGTTCTTACCCTTGTTTTTTTATCGCTTTGATAACTCCATCATTCAGGTATTTTACGATCAATTCTTATTGAATTTGAATTTGTCTACGACGGGTAACTGGTTTGTCACAGAAATATACTCAATGGCCGCTAATATCAGTTGAAATGTATGCTCATCTAATTCAAAATCATCCCAACCTAATAACTGCAGCCGTCTATTCAATCCCTGAAGACTCGACAGATTATTGAATGAAATGATATAGGCTAAGTCTCTTATATAATTAGGGATAGATGTGATTTCCATGCCTTTTATCACCAATCGGTCAATAACTGTTCTCATCATCTTATCTCCATTCTGATAGCAGTCCCTGGACAGTACTTTTAAGTTCTGTAAATCCAAAAGGCTTAAACATAACTGAGTCAACACAACTCCTTCTTAGCTTATCTTTTACGTGCTCCCAGGTAAGGCCTGTTATCAGGACCACCGGGGTATCCGGTGCCTCATCTTTAATGTAGTAAGATAGGGTCCACCCGTCCATGCCAGGCATCTTCAAGTCAGTCACCACAAGGTCAAAGAGGTTTTTGCGAAACAGCTTTAGACCTTCATCTCCGCTGCTGGCAACGTCTACACCAAACCCTATAGTCATGAGCATTGTCGAAAGAATATCCCTGATTACTTTGTCGTCATCTACAACTAATACTCGTTGCATTTTTATATTCATCTGACGACAGAGTGGCATAATATCTCGTGAACCTTTATTTACCGCTATTATTGTTTCCATTGCGATTTACCTCCACAATATTACCCTAATTGAGTGACGCTCAATTAGGTGGTATTGGGTATTGGTCCCCAGTTAAATCGTCTTCGAATTTAACGGGGTAAATATCTGGTATTGGTTTTAATGTGTTTCACGTCTTATCTTATATTTCTTCCCTGATAGAGAGATAAAAAATGAAAAATAGTATTTTAAACCAGTACCCAGTACCGGATACCAAGTACCACCTCAATTGAGGTATTACTCTCACGGTTCCAGTTTACCCTTTCAGCTTATCTACATACTTTCTGGCGTGTTAACTCTGAAAGTAGCAATCTATTTAGTTACAGGTTAAGTAGTTGGGAATTAAATTATTGACAAGATTGCACAGGGGCATTTGAGTAATTTGTTCTTTTCCTCAATTGCCATTTGATTATGAGGTTGGGTTCACTTAGTTCCGATCTCTCACCGAAGAACAGTTGGCATTAGGGTTTGAAACAAGGTTGACCTTTCAACAATATGATTTCATATAAATTTAATTGAAATTGTCGATAAAAACAATTGACCGAAATGACTAATTGCATGTAGGCACAGGTGCCTATATAGTGACCTGCCGAAAACTGTTATTTTCCCCAATCTCTGCGTCAGGCTCAAATTCTAATCCTCGAAATATTCACTGTATTCCTGTGGTTATAATTTTCGCCTTCCTTGATCTTGGAAAAAATCCCTAGTTTTCGTTCAGACACTACATAGTGTCTGAATGAAACCCAGTTGAGGCACTATTTTTGATTTTTGGATTGCGGATTTAGAGATTCTACCTTCATAAACTCGTCGGTTTAAGTCAGGCTTCGCTATTGATCGGAGGTATAACCTTCACGAATAGCATATTTTATCAGATCGGCGAGTTTCTTAATATTGAGCTTTCTCTTAATGTTGGCACGGTGATGCCGAATTGTATGAGCGCTAATGAACAGAAGATCTGCCATCTCTTTACTCGATTTTCCCTCTGCAATGAGCTTAAGGACCTCTCTTTCACGGGTTGTTATGCGCTCAACAGGGAGCTCGCCGCCATCTCGGCACATCCTCGCCACATCCTCTTTCAGATCTACTGAAAAAAATGGCGAGACATAAACACCACCTTCCCGGATCATCTTTATGGCGGAAAAAAGTTCGGTTGCAGTGTCTTCCTTAAGCAGGTATCCATCAGCACCAGCAGAGAGGGCATGGTAAAAATATTCTTTTCTTTTATGCATGGTCAGCATCAATACCTTAATATCGGGATAGATCATTTTGATCTCGGAAGTTGCTTCAATCCCTCTAAGGCCTGGCATAGATATGTCAAGAATAACCATATCAGAAGTAATCCCCTTCAGCACTTCAAGCAGCTCGAGACCGTCGTTCGCCTCTCCTACTACCACCATGCCCTCTCCACCTTCGATAATTGTTTTTATCCCATGGCGCAGCAAGGCATGATCATCGGCAAGCACAATACGGTATGGATCCACTACCTTTTGCCTCCTTTTTCGATTGGGACGATAAAACTTATTGTGGTTCCCTGGTTTCTCTGACTGTATACTTCAAGTTGACCTCCAAGCATCCTTACGCGTTCATCCATGGCTGAAAGCCCCATGCCCTTTTCAGTGCTATCTAAGACATCTTGTTCTGCTACATCAAACCCAATTCCGTCATCCTCCACAAGGAAAAAGACTCTCTTTTCCTCTTTTTTTATTTCTACAGAAACGTGATTCGCCTGGGCATGTTTTCCTATGTTTGTAAATGCCTCCTGAAAGATTCTGTAAATCAAAGTTTGGCCTTCCTGGGGAAACAAATTGTCAATTCCCGGTATGGAAGATGCAAATTTAATTTTGAAACGCTCCTCAAATTCCCTAACCAGCCATCGAAGAGCGGCAGAAAGACCCAGATCTTCCAAAATGGAAGGACTTAAGTCACGGGAGAGTCTGCGAACGCTCTCGATGATCTGATCGACAGAATTCAATGAAGCTGCCAAATCCTTTTTTATTGTGCCATTATCCTGTCGCATTTTGTCATGAATGGATTGTAAATGGAGTTTTAAAACAGCAAGGGTCTGACCCAAGTCATCATGCAATTCCAGAGATATTCGCCTCTGCTCCTTCTCTTGCACCTTCAGGAGATGGGAAGACAGAAAACGGAGTTTTTTCCCCGACTCCTTCAGCACCTCTTCTGCTCGCATGCGCTCAAGTACATTCACGAATATTTCTCCCAATATTTTGAGTAGGGCAATGATGTCATCTGTCCACGTTTTTTGTTCCCTTACCCAATCGAACCCAAGGAATCCCACAAGGGACCCACTTGACACCATCGGCACCACGACAAGCGATTGGATACCTTGGCGTTTGAGATGTTCTTTTTCGGCGTATGCTTCAGATGGAAGCTCATCGACCTTGGCGATATCAATAATCTCGAACTGCCTTAGTCTGTCCATCCACCAAGGAAACGCGTCAACAGATAGCCTCTTCAGCTTTTCAATATAGGGTTCAACCCCCTCCCCACACCACTCGTGAGTGTTCTCCATCTTCCTTCCGTCTTCAAAAAACAGAAAAAGATAGCTGCGGTCTGCACCTGAGAACTCGCCTATTTCTTTCAGAGCCCGGTTTGTACCTTCATCAATTTCATCTGTCGGAAGATTTATGAATTGGGTTGATATGGAAGCGATGAGTTTTTCAAATTCAATTCGGTACTCTAATGCTTTCTCTACCCGCTTTCGACCCGTAATGTCACGGGCTATCGCATGGACACCGAGAATCTGATCGGCTTCTATTATCAATTGCACATGTTGTCCCAACCAGACCTCTTCTCCATCTTTTGTTATCATGGGAAACTCATAGTAAGTACTGGGAATCTTTTTCACAATTTGCAGGACGTAAAATTTTTCCGCTTTTTTACGATAGTCTTGACGCATCAGTTTTGTGAAATGTTTCCCGGTTAGTTCTTGCTCCGAATATTTTGTAGCTTTAACTGCAATTGGGTTAAAAAAAGTAAAATGCCCAGTCGAATCGGCCTTGTAGATTATGTCATTTGCGTTTTCTACAAGGAATCGGTAGGATTCCTCACTCTTACTTAGCGCTTCCTCAGTCTCTCTGTGCTCGGTAACCTCTTTTCTAAGAAGTGCATTTGAGTCTGAGAGTTCCGCAGTTCTTCCCTTAATCCGTTGTTCTAACTCGCTATTTAGTACTTCCAGGGCCTCTTGTGCTCTCCTGCTTTCCGAATAAAGCAATGCATTCTCTATAGCCAGAGCAGCCGGGCTACTTAATCCGGTCAGTAAAAAAAGATCATCTTTTCTAAAAGCATTCGGTCGACCAACGGAGTGCACATATATGACACCACGTGTTGCTGCCTTGCTGATCAGGGGGACACACATTATTGATCTGATCCGCATTTTCCCTATGCTATCTGAAAGATTAATCCCGTCTTCACGACTTGTATCTGACATGGCGATGGCTTTACCATCGTTTATAACCCGGTTTACGATTGTGCGGCTGAAATCGCATTTCATGTTTTTCTTTTTTGTCCTGGCTGTTATCTCCTTGATTTCACCTGTGTTTTCATCGATCAGCAAAATGGCTCCGCCGTCAATTCTCTTAAGACAGCTAAAAAGAGACTCTAATGTTTGTTCACAAATTTCGTTAATATCTAATGATTGCATCAAGATAGTTGACACTTCATAGATAAGCTCCAGCTTTTCTCTATCAGTGATACGTCTATCTTTGTATATAAGATTCTTTGTCCTTTCACCTTTCCGTCCGGAAAGGTCAATTGAGTATTCATTGGGTGAGATATCCCCTAAGTACTCTTTGCCCAGACTAATGAAGGTCTCACCGAGGGCAATGGGCACACCTTCTGCTACTTCAATTTCATCGCCGGTGGCTATTGAAATACCGTTAATCCAAGTGCCATTCCGACTTTTCAGATCCCTAACAAGGAACATGTCGCCCCTGCGTATTATTTCCGCATGCCTCCGGGAGATAGAGGAGTCCCTGATTTGTATATCGCTATCAGAAACCCTTCCAACGATTGTTATTTCCTTCTTCAAATTGAAAACGTGACCTCCCATTGGTCCGCTAATCACATAAAGCTTGTCACCTTTCACATCACTTGCTCCCGAAGATTTCAGATCAGCTTCATTTCTCATAATTCGAGGTTACTCGCTTTATTTAGACTCACAGGTTGTCAACTATAATTACACTCTAATTGAGTGATGCTCAATTAGGTGGTATTGGGTATTGGTTTTAAGGTGTTTCACGTCTTATCTTATACTACTTCCCTGATAGAGATATAAAAAATGAAAAACATTCCTCTAAACCAGTACCCAGTACCGGATACCAAGTATCACCTCAATTGATTTTGACTCAATTGAAATATCAGCTCCCCTGACATAAGAATAACCCCACGAATAAACATTCAAAACCTGTGCCAACAAACCAATCAGGGAGCAGGATGCCGTACAGATTGCCGTCAGGCGCTTAATGTACAGGATACAATTGTAATGCTTGATCATTTCAGTTACGAAATTTTCTCATTCTTTTACATTTTTTTCCCACAGTAATTGAGTTATCTGATCTTAGTACGCCAAAGTAACACATTATGCGTCATTGCGACGCAGTCCTGCGCCGCAATCATGAACTGTTATCTCACACAGAGACGCTGAGGTCGCAGAGAAATGATTTGCTATTTTGCAATAAACAAAAATCTCCTCAAAAAAGACATTGATTACATGCAAAATATTGTGAGATATTAGCCGATAGCCTGAGCAGTTACGATCTTTCGAACGGTCCACGTGAAAGGCCATGCACAAGCAGTATTTAAAATTTTATGAAAGAGGTGAGGCTATGAATCATGGAGGGAAGTTCAAAAAAGTAGGGAAGTCAGAAAAAAAGCTACATGGACCCAGGAAACTCATAGTCTGCGGGTATCCTGACCTGGAACAGCGCGCGTTGCTTTCTCTTTTAGAGAAAAACGATTTTAATGACCTGCCCGTGATCTTTGTCACAAACCGAGATTCTAAAAAGACCATCAGCGAATTATTGACACTGGATAACAGGCCTGACCAAGATGAGGCTTCCGATATGAGGAGAGCCATTATTATGTCAGGATTCACCCAGAATGAACTGCACAGGCTCATGACAGCATACCGGAATTCCGGGCTGTCAACTCAACTCTGGGCTACCCTTACTCCCATATCTGAGAACTGGCCGGTTGAGAAATTGCTTGGTGAACTGGCGGCAGAGGCAGAGGCATTTAAAAAACAGAGATGAGAGAGCTGGGAGGGGTTGTAATTCCCATGCATCGTTCTAAAGCCGACCCTCAGGATTATATGAAGAAAGTAGAAGCAATATCTAATATCAAGGTTGCGCCATTACAAATAGGTGAAGTCTATCATTTGAAATAATACTGACAAATTATGTGAGCATCTTCAGGATTTTAGATAGTTCGGTTTTAAGGTCATCGAGGAATACACCGTCAACACTTATCTTACTGCCTTTTTCTTGTCTCAGACGTCGCTTGGCTCCCTCAATAGTCATCTTCTCTTCGTAAAGCAATTTTTTTACTGTGAGGAGATTCTCCAGGTCCTCTCTCTGGTATGTCCTCTGGTTTGAATCTGCCCTTGCCGGTCGAACCTGGGGAAATTCACTTTCCCAGTATCTCAACACATATGGCTCAACCCCTATAATACGACTGGCTTCACCGATTCTAAAATACCGTTTATCATCTGGAATTTGGACCATTATCTCAGCCCTCCCTTAACCTGCCTCCTGTCTCCTTCCTTATCTTTTCAATAACAGACTCGTGTAACCGGTTAATTTCTCCGCCGTCAAGGGTCCCATGTTTTGATCTATAACAAATGCTGAAGGCCATGGCCTTTTCGGTGGGGTCTATGCCTTTGCCTTCGTAAACATCAAAGATCTGGACGGATTCAACCAGTTCTCCACCTTCCTGTTTTATGATTTCTCCAATTCGAGCACTTTCCAGTTGTCGCTTTACAATGATGGAAATATCCCTGTGAACAGCCGGAAATTTGGCAAACGAACTAAATTCCTTTGTTCCCGAAACGTTTTTCAAAAGTGCCTCAATATCAATCTCAAAGAGATAGGTGTCCACGTCTGCCAGGTCATAATCTGCCATTACACCGGGAGAAACCCTGCCTACATGACCTATGAGAGAACCGGAAAAGAAGATGCTTGCACACACCCCCGGATCATAGCGTGAGATTCCTGTCTCCTTTTGAAAAACTGATCCGCGGAGACCAATGTCTTTTAACAGGGCCTCAAGTGCGCCTTTAATGTCATAAAAATCCAGATGCCTTTCGGCGCTATTGCAAGTTTTTTGACAATAAAATCCGGTCATCAATGCCGCCAGATAGTTCTTTTCAAGCGGCAGGTCGCTACCCTCCTTGTGGGTAAATACCTTTCCCCACTCGAAAAGTTTCAGATCTTTTTCATCATGAAGGATATTGGTCTTTACTGTTGCAAGAAGCCCGGGGACTAAGGATGTGCGCATCACAGACTGGTCAACCGTAAGCGGATTTAAAATCTTGACAAATGACCTCAAGGGGCTTCCCTCTTCTGCCCCAAGTGTATCAGCAGAATCAGGGGAAGTAAAACTGTAAGTGATGATTTCAGTGAAACCCAACCCCACCATAATTGACCTTAGTTGGTCACGGACCAGGAGTTCGGGTATTTCTCCTTTTTCAGAAGGCCTGATGAATGGATAAGTGACAGGAATGTTATCGTACCCACTCAATCTTGCCACTTCTTCCATAAGGTCCACTTCCCGGCCAATATCCACTCTAAAGGATGGTGGTTTGACCTTCAGCTCATCCTCATTGATTTCCTGGACTTCCATCTCCAGGGCTTTTAGATACCCGCTGATATCACTTTTTGAGAGGCTCGTACCCAAAAGAAGGTTCGTCCTGTCTACTCTGAGATCAATAATCGGAGGTGTGTAGGTCTTTGGATAATTGTCTATGAAGCCCGTTGAAGTGCTCCCCCCTGCCAGGTGAGAAATTAGCGAAATGGCCCGTTTCAGTGCAGTGACAGCTCCCCCAATGTCAGCCCCCCTTTCAAAACGATAAGAGGCCTCTGTGGACAACCCAAGACGTTTTGAGCCCCTTCGAATAGTCACGGGATCAAAAAAAGCGCTTTCGACAAAGACATTCTCAGTTCCCGCAAAAATCTCCGAATTAAGCCCACCCATGATTCCCGCCAGGGCCACAGGCCGCTCTCCATCACAAATCAGAAGGTTTTCGCTGTTAAGCGTGTGGGTTACTCCATCAAGTGTGGTGAAAACTTCTCCTTCCTGTGCCCTCCTTACAACTATCCTGTTCTCCTTCAACCGGTTGTAATCAAAGGCGTGTAAAGGTTGGCCCATTTCCATCATCACATAGTTTGTAACATCCACGAGATTGTTAATGCTTCTTATACCGGAAAGATACAGCCTATATCTCATCCAAAATGGCGAGGGGCCAAGGTTAACGCGTTGGATCATGCCCGCGGCATAGCGGGGGCAACCCTCAGGATCTATAATCGTAACACTTGTAAGGTCCTCAATGGGAGGCCCGTCCTCAACTATTTCTATCTTTGGCCGCTTGAATATTTGCCCTGTGGCCGCCGCAATCTCTCGAGCGATACCCAGAATGCAGGCACAGTCAGGACGATTGGGTGTGATGTCCACGTCAAAGACCCGGTCCGAAAGGGGAAGCAAAGAAAATAATGGTGTCCCTGGTGTAGAATCATGGGCAAGAATCATGATGCCCGTATGATCATCGGTCAGGCCCATTTCATCTTCTGCCAGGAGCATACCTGTCGATATCTCTCCCCGGATTCGGCCTTCTTTGATCACTGTTCCGTCCGGCAGCTTCACACCGGGCAAGGCAAATGGAGCTAAAGCCCCTACCTTTACATTAGGGGCACCACAGACAGTCTGTACCGTATCGCGACCAGTATCTACCTGGCAAATGAACAAGTTATCCGCCCCTGGTAGAGGTTTTACAGCCCGTATCTTTGCCACCACGATATCATCAAGGGATTGTCCAACAGTCTCAATGCCTTCCACTTCCAACCCATTCATGGTCAGAAGATGGCCAAGCTCATCGGGTGACATCTCTACGTCTACATAATCTTTTAACCAGTTCAGGCTTACTTTCATTTTAAAACTGTCTTAAAAAACGCATATCATTTTTAAAGAATAACTGGATATCATCTATTCCATACTTGAGCATTGCGATTCTCTCAAAGCCCATACCAAAGGCAAAGCCTGAGTAGACTTCGGGATCATACCCGACAAAACGGAAGACTTCAGGGTCTATCATCCCGGAGCCTAAAATCTCCAACCAGCCGGTGTGGGAGCAGGTCCGACAACCCTTTCCCCCGCAGAGAACGCACTGTATATCTACTTCGGCACTGGGTTCAGTGAAAGGAAAGAAACTCGGCCTGAATCTCAGAGCGGTCCCGCGACCAAACATCTGGTGCGCAAAACTTGTTAATGTCCCTTTCAGATCTCCAAAACTGACGTCTTTATCCACCAGAAAGCCCTCCAACTGATGGAACATAGGAGTATGAGAAACGTCTGAATCTCTCCTGTAAACCTTTCCAGGTGCTATTACGCTGAGAGGAGGTTTTTGGGCCTCCATAATCCTCACTTGCATGTTCGAGGTGTGCGTTCTTAACACCACATTCTCGGAGACGTAAAGCGTGTCCTGCATATCCCTTGCAGGATGATCTTTGGGAAAATTGAGGGCCTCAAAGTTGTAATAATCCAGCTCCACGTTGGGTCCCTTTACCACCGTAAATCCCATTCTGGCAAAAATCTGGCACATCTCTTTGATAACCAGAGTAATGGGATGAAGATGCCCCCGAAGTGGTTCTCTACCGGGCAGGGTAACGTCCAGAAAAGCGGCCTGATCTCCCTTTCCGATTACGATCCTGTCCCGCGCTTCTTCAAAGCCCTTGGAAATATTGCTTTTGATAATGTTCGCCAGTTTGCCGGCTTCAGGTCGTTCACTTTTTGGCAGCTCACCAACGTTCTTCATGATCGAGGTGAGCTGGCCCTTTTTACCAAGATATGTCACTCTGATCTTCTCAAGTTCAGAGGGATCGTCGGCAATTTCCAGCGCCTTGAGAGCGTTTTTTTCCAATTCAAGGAGTTTTTTTTTCATGGCCCAACTTATCTGCTAAGTAAGTCAAATGCCCTATGCCTGAGCCAAACTCACCAACTGAGAAAAGCCATCCGGATCTCTGACAGCTATATCTGCGAGTACCTTTCTGTCCAGGCTGACACCTGCGTTTTGAAGGCCGCTGATGAGCCTGCTGTATGACAGGCCATTTTCCCTGGCAGCAGCATTGATCCGAACAATCCAGAGACTGCGAAACTCCCTTTTCCGATTCCTCCGATCCCGGTAAGCATACATACCAGCTCTGTCCACAGTTACGCTTGCGGTCCTGAATTGCTTGCTCCGACCACCCCGGGACCCCTTGGCGGCCTTCAGTACCTCTTTTCTTCTTTTCCTGGCTTTAAATCCTCTCTTTACTCTTGGCATCTTAAACCCTCTTGTGTTTTTTCATTGACAATTGTTAGGTAGATAACTTCTCAATAACTCCGGGCTGTATTAGGAAAATCCCCCTTTGCAAAAGGGGGAAGGATTCAGCGTGCTCTTATTGAGAAGTTACCAATAATCAATAGTCAATAGTCAATAATCAATCCAAAAACCCTTCTCTCTTAACCATAAGGAATCAGTTTTCTTATATGCTTCAGGTTCGCAGAATTAACCAGCGTTGATTTCCTGAGAGTCCTTTTCCTCTTGGTGCTCTTTTTCGTAAGTATATGGTTCGCAAAGGCCCTGCCCCTTACAATCTTACCAGAGCCCGTAGTCTTAAACCGCTTAGCCGCACCACGGTTTGTCTTTATCTTTGGCATTTTTTACCTCCACGCATGAAAATATCTCACAGTAAAAATCCGGGTCCAGAGGGCCCGGCTTTGGTTTACCCCTGAGGGGATAAGTTTACCCGAACTTCAATTGCTCATGGAGTGATGATAAAGAGCATTGGACACATATGGATCGCACAAAAAAGATGTTGTTTCGGAAAAGCCATCAGCCTCTTGCGGTGTTCCAATACTCCAGTACTCCACAACTCCAATACTCCAGCCCTAATTACTTTGATCATATCCAAAGATTGATGAACTCGTAAAAAGTCGAAAAACACCATTTTTTGTCATTCCGGCGAAAGCCGGAATCCAGTTTTTTCAATTAGTTGTAGAGTTTCTGGACTCCGGTTTTCACCGGAGTGACGACTTTTTGCGAAACCATCAAGGTTAATAGGGTTTGATATAAAATGGATTGGGGTTGCTTCAAAAGTTTATGTGGGGTGCCTTAGGAGAAAAAATAAGCTCGCCTAT
>JAUWMY010000289.1 GCA_030612945.1 Desulfobacteraceae bacterium | reverse complement strand
ACAGGAAAGGAGGTGCAAAATGAAAAAAACAAATGATTTTATTAATAACGCTCGATCACCTTGCTGAAAGAAAAACTCAGGATTTTAAGTTCTGTATCGTTTCCATATTTCTAATTTAATGAAAAACAAAATGAGGAGGAAAGATTAATGAATGTAACGAAAAAGGCTCTGGTAGTATTGATTGCTATTTTTTGTATGACCTTATGGACAGGCACTCAGGCTGCTTTCTGCGAAATGTCCAACTATGAACTTATGGAGGAATTGAAGGCACTAAAAGAAAAGACGAAGATGCTTGAAGACAGGCTTAACAAACAGGAAAAAGTGGAGACCAAAGAGGGAGCAGAAAAAGAAGGAGACAAATTTCATGGGGGTGCCAGAGGTAAAGCAGGCATTCCTGAAAGGGTCCGTCGAATTGAAAAACAAATGGAGAAAAAGGATGTATTGGGGAAATGGGCTGAAAAAATAACCTTTAGTGGACTCATAGAGGTCGAAGCAGGCTATGAAGATATGGATTTTGATGACCCTGCGGAGGATGATGAGAAATCGAGTGATATCTCCCTTGCAACCGTTGAATTGGGCGTTGATGTGGATATTGTAAAGCACGTCAAAGGACATGTACTATTCTTATATGAAGAAGGTGAAGACATCGTTGTGGATGAGGGAATCATCTCTATTGATGGTGAAGATGTGGTGCCCCTTTATCTTAATGCAGGTAAGCTCTATGTCCCTTTTGGATATTATGAAAGCCACTTCATCAGCGATCCATTGACACTTGAACTTGGTGAGACAAGGGAAAGCGCCATTGTTGCCGGTTTTGCAAATGACATGTTTGACCTTTCTCTTGGTGTTTTCAACGGGGATATTAATAAGACGGATAAAGAAAATGATCACATAGGTAATTTTGTTGCAAGCGCAGTTTTTACCCTCCCTGAAGACACTGTATCAGGTCTTGGACTAACCGTAGGTGGATCCTGGATATCTGACATTGCAGACAGCAATGGTCTTCAGGATGTCCTGGATGAGGCAGGCACTGATGAGATCGAGGACTATGTTCCCGGCTGGAGTGCATTTCTGAGCATTTCTTTCTTAGATAAGTTTTTCTTTGCGGCCGAATATGTAGCTGCCACTGATAAGTTTGAAAATGACGATTTGGGTCTGGCCCCTGGGGAGAGGTTCGAGCCGAAGGCGTGGAATTTGGAACTGGCCTATGCGGTTATAGAAAATCTTGAATTTGCGATTAAGTATGAAGGAAGTAGTGACGCACTTAACTTTATCCCTGAGAAGCAATACGGCGCTGCTGTCACCTATGGTCTTTTTGAGAACACGTCATTGGCTCTTGAATATCTCCATGGAAAATTTGAGAATGATGACGAAAGGGATCTGCTCACGGCCCAACTCGCTATAGAGTTTTAGTTGTTCAAATTGGCTCGGAGGTTTAGGGTACCGCCCTAAACCTCTTAACTATGTCATGGGAATTATGCAAAATAAGGTTAAAACAGCGAAACCCATCCCGCGTTCCGCGCGACTCAACCCATCTTACAACGAACGTTAATAATCTAACCTCACAGGTTGAAATTTTTTGCTTGATTTTCCGAGCACTTTCCTTGTATTTTTATAAGGTTTCAATAAGACCTGACTGTAATAGAAAAATCCCCCTCAATCCCCCTCAATCCCCCTTTGCAAAAGGGAGAAGCAATCGGAAGACCCGGACTTATTGAGGAGTTACGAATTTTTCAGCCACCTTAAAAGAGTAACTTGTCTTCGAAGCGCCAAAGGTTCCTCTCCAGATGTTCATGAACTCTCTTAAGGGCCAAGGATATCATAGCTTAGATGAAATTCAGTATTTCTGTACTATTAATCTTTCTTCTCTTTTCCCTCCCAGATAAAGCTTTTAGCCACCCCCATGTATTCATTTACAACTCTATAAAAATCGTATTCGATAAAAAAGGCCTGGTAGGGTTTAGAGTCAAGTGGGTTTTTGATGAAATGTTCAGCAATATGCTCATCTATGATTTTGACAAGAACGGAAACGGAAGCTTTGAGCCATCTGAAATAAGGGAAATAGAAAATGGAGCATTTTCAAACCTAAAAAACTTTGATTACTTCACTCATATTAAGATTAATGGAAAGCCGTTTAAAGTGAAATTCGTTAAAGACTTTTCCGCCAAAATTAAAGGCGATGCCCTAACCTATCGGTTTTTTGTACCATGTCATGTTCTGGCCCTTTCAACATTTAAGGAAATTAAGATATCCATATATGATGACAGTTTCTATTGCAGCGTTTTCTTGACAAAAAAACCGATCGATTTTGAAAACGCGTCACCTTATGAATTTCACTATCGAATTGGAAAAAACAAAAAGGAAGCCTATTATTATGGACAAGTCTTTCCAGAAGAGATTACACTCAGGTTCCGGCTGAAAAATGGATAAGATATTTGCGGTTATTCTAATACTTCTACCCCTACTTTGCGAAACGCTTCCGGCAAGGGCTCAGAATCCCTTCATTTCTAAAGAAAACCCCCAGCAGGTCTCACAGGCTCCATCCCTTCCAAATCCGTTTTTAGACAAAATCACCATCTGGCAGCAGATGCTCAAGCAGAGAATGACCATCTTAACAAAAAAAGCAAAAGAGACAGGCAGTCTCCGACCCCTGTTCTCCCTACTCATTATTGCCTTTGCCTACGGTGTCATACACGCTGCCGGCCCTGGTCATGGTAAGGCAGTGGCCGCATCTTACTTAATCTCTTACGGCAGGAAACTAAGTGGCGGAATTATTATCGGCAATCTGATAGCGCTCTTCCATGGCCTATCAGGGGTGGGTTTAGTATTGGCCATTCATTTTGTTCTTAAAATAGGCGTGTCAGGACCTCTTGAGAGCATGACCAGGACAACCCAACTTATAAGCTACAGTCTTATCGCATTATTGGGGGCAGGCTTGCTCATAAGGAGCCTCATTTTGTGGCGCCGGCGCAAGAGATCGGAGAATGCGGATTTTGATGTTTCACCAAATAAAACACATCGCTACCCTCTGGCAATGGCCCTTACTGTGGGCATGGTGCCGTGTCCGGGAGTTGTATTGGTAATGCTCTTCTGCCTTTCTTTGAACTTGTTAGGATTAGGGCTGCTCCTGGCCTTTTCAGTGAGTCTGGGCATGGCAGTAACTATTTCGGCGGTTGGGGTTGTAACGCTTGCGGGCAAAAAATTGGCATTGGGGGCTCTGGAACATCGGCGCAGTCTGGCAGAAACCATCGAACGTATCCTGGAAACCGCAGCCGCCCTCATAATAATGACTTTTGGTCTAGTTTTCCTCTCTGCAACCCTCTGATCCCGAAAAATGACAAATATTTCAGACAGGATTACAGGATTGACTTGATTTTATAAAAAAGGAAATAAACAATCTTGTGTAACCATGCCTGCCCCGCGGAACGCGGGGTTACCCTATCTAAAAACAGACCCATTACCGCTCATGCATCTTTCAGCACCAGAGGAAGGCCGGCCAAAACTGCGACCACTTTTACTGCCAGACGTGCAATGCGCTGATTCATATAACCTGCGGTATCGCGATACGTGCGGGACAATTGATTATCCGGAACAATCCCCATTCCCACCTCGTTGCTCACAACAACCACAGCACCGTGAATGTCCGCCAATTGTTGTGCCAGGTTTTCTATGGCTTTCTCGATTTTTTCCTGGTCCTCCCCGTATTCCATATATAGGTTATTAAGCCAGAGTGTTAGACAGTCAAGCAATATGACCGTGTCTTCGCTGTCCAGAGAGCCAATTGTTTCGGCTACTTTAAGAGGTTCCTCTATTGCACGCCAACCGCTGCCACGTTCCGCCTGATGACGCCTGATTCGCTCTTCCATTTCCTGATCAAGTGCCTGGGCCGTGGCCAGGAATATTCGCTCCCTGTCTAACGAGTTGCATACATTTAGTGAAAAACTGCTTTTTCCACTTTTTGCGCCCCCTACAACCAGTAAACATCCTCGTTCGAATTTCTTTTTAAACATGGTCGTCCTTTTTTAACTTTTACCTTGTCAAAAAATGCCATCTGTGTGGTCAATTTTTCAACGCCTTAAACCCACCCAACGAGTTGATAATTTTCAGTGAGTTGCATCTAACCGCACAGGTCAAAAAATCAGATCAATTACCACTTCTCCCGCCTTTACTCCATCAAAAGCAAGGCGGATATTGAAGCAACAATTGCAATCCAGGCTGAACACCTGATAAGAAGGGCTGTTCTGCGAATATGCGTTGGCCCCACATCAGGGCTTCCATCACCCAGCCACGGCTTATTTTTAAGCCCGGCAGGATATCTGATCGGTCCGTTAAGGCGAATATGGAGGGCCCCCGCAACAAAACCCTCTGCATGGGCGGCATTGGGTGAGTCATGTTTTTTTCTATCTCTTAAGGCTACCCTTATGCCGTCTAATGGGTGGAGCCCACTGATCCATGCTCCGGCAAACAGGATACCAAGGGACAGGCGTGCCGGGATGAAGTTAAGGATGTCGTCGAGCCTTTCCCCTGCCCATCC
>JAUWMY010000293.1 GCA_030612945.1 Desulfobacteraceae bacterium | reverse complement strand
GATCGATGCCGATTTCGAAGGCTATGACAACTTCATTGAACAGTTGAAGAATGCCGGTCTTACTCAGTTCGGCAGCGGCTGGGCATGGCTGGTACTGAATAATAACAAGCTGGAGATTATGAAAACCTCAAATGCTGATACCCCCATAGCTCATGGCGTGCAGCCTTTATTGACGGTGGCCGTCTGGGAGCATGCGTATTACCTTGACTACCAAAACGGGCGAGGCAACTATCTTGATGCCTTCATTAACAATCTTATCAATTGGGAGTTTGTCAACTCTAATCTCGTTTAACTGCAGGGCGAAAAAAACCGAGATCCAAATTGGGTGGCCAATCCTGGGAGGCTTCGGGGATGCCCTTTACATTTACAGATTTGAAATTATGATTCTTTTGCGCGTTAAGGCAAAAAGTCTGTTGTGCTATTGGGCGGTAAGAGACCTTGGTATTGGTA
Source organism: Desulfobacteraceae bacterium (assembly GCA_030612945.1). GTDB lineage: Bacteria > Desulfobacterota > DSM-4660 > Desulfatiglandales > Desulfatiglandaceae > 4484-190-2. The sequence continues at coordinate 4,009 of JAUWMY010000293.1, read as the reverse complement.
TGGCTCAAATAGCAGGGTTCTTCAATCTCTCATTGGCAGGGGTGAGTCAGTCGGTAAAGCGTTGTGCAAAGGTCTCAACATCGAGATGGTTCGCCGGCATGCAGACTGCGTGAATAATCCGGGTTAGACAAACGGAATATTCATCTGACACGTCGATATCCCTGCTGCCGGCTTATAACAGTGCATGGTATAATCCTTTACCATTCGGTCAGCGCTAAATCGCCAGCCGAGAGTGCACATGGCCTGCTTCATTCGACGGACCCAATCGCGGGGCAGACCATATGCATCTTGTTTATAATATAATGGAATGATTTCTTCTTCGAGGGCTTTAAAGATAGCCTGTCTGTCGTGGGCATCCCGTATGTCGTTGTTCTCGTTTCTGGAGCCTCCGATGGCAAATCCATTGGTGCCGTCATATCCTTCAGGCCACCACCCGTCGAGGATAGAAAGATTCAACCCTCCATTCAAGGCCACTTTCATCCCACTGGTACCGCAGGCCTCATACCCCTGACTGGGGGTGTTCAGCCAGAGATCGACCCCTTGTACCAGGTGGCGACATACATTAATGTCGTAATCTTCAATAAAGACTACTTTCCCGGCAACACGCGGTTCGGTTGCGAATTGATACACTCGTTTGACGAGATCCTTCCCAATATTGTCTCTGGGATGCGCCTTTCCGGAAAAGATAATCTGAACCGGGCGTTCCGGAGCGGAAAGTATTTTCCAAAGCCTGTCGGGATCGTCCAACAAGAGGCTGGCCCTTTTATATCCTGCGAACCGTCGCGCAAAACCAATGGTCAACGCACGTGGATCCAAAACCGAATCTTTTGGGTGGGCACGGTGCGGGAGTCTTGGTAAGAATTCGAGTTGCCGGGTCTTGAGAAGAAGGACCGTATTCCAAAGCTCTTCATCCGGTATGGAGTGGATATGGAGCCAGATCTCTTACTCGCCGATACGTTGTTCCCAATCCGGAGGAAAATACTGGTGAAAAAGCTGTTTCATGGATGGTGCCAGCCAGCCTAATGCATTGATTCCATTTGTAATATGTCCGATAGGTACCTGCTGGGGAGAACGGTCGGGCCACAACTTACACCACATCTGGCGGCTGACCTTACCATGAATGGAAGAAACAGCATTCGATTTGCTGGCTGTTTTGAGAGCAAGGGCTGTCATACAAAACAGCTCATTTCTATTTCCCGGATAAACCCTTCCGAGATCCATAAATTGTTCGTGCGTGAGACCGAGGGATTCAATGTATTGCCGGGCCATTCTTCCGATCAGGTCTGATGAAAAGCGGTCGTGGCTTGCAGGGACCGGCGTATGCGTAGTAAATACCGTGCGGGATCCTGCCTGTTTTTTAGCATCTTCAAAGGGGATACCGTGTTCTTCCATCAGATAGCGTGCATATTCGAGTGGAGCAAACGCGCAGTGTCCCTCATTCAGGTGGATAACCCCGGGCTTGATTCCAAGACGTAGCAGCAACTTCATTCCACCGATTCCCAAGATCATCTCCTGTGATAGCCGTACTGCTTCGTCGCCGCCGTAAAGCCGCCGGCCCAATTCTTGTATCCCTATTTTCCGAAACGCTTTTTCCATGTCGAGAAAATAGAGCGGCACCCTCCCGAGATGAGCAGTCCATGCCCCTATCTGCACTGTGTCGCCCTGAATGGGGAGATCAATGGTCAGGGGTTGACCATCTTTGTCTTTAACACGGACAAGTGGGAGATCTTCGGGATCGAATAGTTCATGGTCTGCAATCTGGTCTCCTGTTTCAGCAATCCTTTGACGAAAATATCCCTCACGATAGAAGAGGCTTACACCGACCATGGGGATTCCTAAATCAGAAGCGCTTTTCAAGTGATCTCCGGCTAATACCCCAAGTCCTCCGGAATAAAGAGGTAGGGATTCATGGATGCCGAATTCAGCACAAAAATAGGCAACAGGCCGTGCGCGTAACGGTCCCGCATTCAAGCACCCCCAGGTGGATGGGGTCTCCATATAGCGATTAAGGTCAGAAAAGACCCTGTGGAATTTGATACATAGTGATGGGTCGTTGCACAATTCTTTCAGACGCTCTTTGCCAAGTTGTTTGAGAAAGGCAATGGGTGAGTGCCTGCTTTCGCGCCAAAGCTTGGGATCGATGCTACGCCACACATCAACGGCCTCCGGGTGCCAGGTCCACCAGAGATTACGGGCCAATTCCAACATCCTTTGTTCTAACCGTTCTCCTTCGTTCATCTGTTTAACCCTCAATCCTTAGCTTTCATCAAAAGCCACTGTTTTTTTCCTGGCTTTGTTCCCCACTTAGGAATCAAAAGTACATATTTTCCTTTGAGCCTCTTACCCTTGAGGTGAAATACAATCTTGTCTTCCTTTTTGCTTTCCAGTTCATATGTCCCGCTGTCCCAGATTTCAACGGTACCCTTTCCGTATCCCTCTTCTATGACACCCTCAAAATCCATATATTCAACAGCATGATCTTCTACCTGAACGGCCAACCGCTTTTCGCCTACTTTTTCTGGTGGGATTTTCGGCACTGCCCACGATTTTGCCACGCCGTTCATCTCAAGGCGGAAATCATAGTGAAGGTGAGATGCGTCGTGTTTTTGTATTACGAATTTAAGAGGCACTATTACATTCCTTTATCTGCAAGTCTTTCAGCGAGTTCGAGGTACAAATCCTGTATCCGTTCTTCAAACTTTTTCCTTGTAAAATCTTTAGAATATCTCCAAGGATGCCACCAACCAATTTGGTTGAGGTGGTCGGCGTCAAATTTTTTTATAAAGAACTCATCCCTCCATTTAGCAGATTTTAATGACACAAGCCCATCATTTTCTCCTTCTTCTCGGTAGATAAGAGAATGAGAAAACCTGAATACAGGGAATACCTGGCCATACGGGACCGTACCAGCAACTGTTTGATAAAGTATTCTATTTTCACGTTCAAAACCCCATGTTTTTTCGTTGAATTTGCGACAGTTTTCGCGAGTAAGACCTTCGAAACCCTCAATATTTATTCCTATCATTTTAGCCAACGATATCAGGAATGAGATATGTTTGATAGCCCAATCAGCAAAGGAACTCCCCCAATGCGGGGTCCCGATAGTGCTGATAGATGCCACTCTGTCTCGCATCTTATGGTTATAGACCATGTGACGGGCATCGAGTCCCCCCATGCTGTGGCCGATAATATGCACCTTTTCCCATTTTGTGAAATTATCGGTAATTGCTTCAATGCTTTTTTTTAGGTCCTCTGGGCAGGCTCAGAGTTCATTTGGGGGAAATCAAAGCCACGTCTTCTGCGTGGATATTTTATATTTACCACAACATGACAATATTCGAAAGCCCTTATAATGGGAGGTGTTATTTTATAAAAAATTTTATTAATTTTATACGAATAGTTGCCGAATATACGTCTGTACCTCAAGTAGTTTTTATCTTAGTAGAAACCTTTGTTTTTGCCTTGTTTCGGGACAAAATTTACCATTTCCGGATAAAGACTAAATGACAAATGACAAAACTATACCAAAAAAGATAGGCAAGTATGAGGTTATTAAAGAAGTAGGACTGGAGGTATGTGTATAGTATATTTGGCCCGCGATCCTTTTATTAAACGTCCTGTTGCCATCAAAAGAGCCTTTTCAGATACTGCCAAAGACCCCAAGACACTCGCTCGTCTTCAGCAGCAGTTCTTTAACGAGGCGCAGGCCGCGGGGAAATTAGATCATCCTCATATTGTCTCTGGGGGCACATGGGGACATGGGGCGCCCATGAAATTATGCGTTTCATATTCTATTAAACTCTGATATATAATTTTGTTAAATTAGAATAAAAAGGTTGATAATTGTTATTGATATGGTTATAAATAGTAAAACTGGTCTGAAAGCTGTTCAGATTTGTCTGAACAGCTTTTTTTTATGCATAATAACATTCGGGAGCAGTAAATTTACCTGCTTCCGAATATTTTTTTGGGGGAATAAACTTAATGAGTTTTAAACTATTAGGGCTTA
>JAUWMY010000179.1 GCA_030612945.1 Desulfobacteraceae bacterium | reverse complement strand
ATAACTTTATTAATAAGAGGTTTCCAATTAATGTCAATATAATATTATAGTAAAATATAAACTGCAGGTCAATGATTTGCAAAAAAGTCGCAAAAAAGAGATCTCCCTGACAACGTCTTTGATTATTCCCTGTATTCAGTGAAAACCATCCGGATATAAGAGCAGACTAAGTCATTAAAAGAGATAAAATGTTGAAAAAATAGAGTTTATTTGTCTATTTAATTTTATGGAAATCCGAAACAAATACAAATAACATAAATCCAAAATTCGAAACATGTCAATATCCTGTAAATTTGTAACTTTTCAAAAAGTTCGGGTGGAGTTTATCCCTGGCCCAGACCTGATTCGCAATGCATATGTTCTATCACTTCAGCTTTGTAAATATTGCAGCGATAATAGCTGCGTCCCGGGATGCCGCGCCAGGGCGGGCCGTAAGGATTTCATAAAAGGCTTACGCCTAAACTCCGAAAGGTTTTAGAGCCATTATCACTAGCTCAAGGCCTTTATCCGGTTTTGAACGCCCGAGTTTTTCGAGAAGTTACGTAAATTTTGTATAAGCTCCCGAAATGTGTTGGCCATTTGATATTCGAATTTTGATATTGTTTCGTATTTCGATATTCGTATTTCGGATTTAGCCGTCTTGAAAATACATCTATTTGGCCAGGTCACATTCTACTTTGACGTTTCCCTGTTATAAGAGATAGGAAAATTTAAAATACGGAGGTTTATATGCGACCACTGGAAGGAATAAAGGTGATTGAAATGGCAGGTCTGGCGCCATCTCCCTACTGTGGGATGCTTTTGTCTGACTTTGGGGCTGATATAGTGATCGTTGATCGCCTGTCAAAGGGCGCACCGGAGATTCCCAACATCATGGGCAAAAATCCCTTTGATCGTGGGAAGCGATCCATTCGCGTTAACCTGAAAACTGACCAGGGCATTGGGATCGTAAGGAAAATGATCAGTAGTTCCGATGTGCTGCTGGAGCCCTACCGCCCCGGAGTTATGGAGGCGTTGAAACTCGGACCGGATGACGCATTGAATTTAAACCCTAAGCTGATTTATGCTCGCCTGACAGGATGGGGCCAGAGCGGCCCTTATTCAAGTATGGCAGGACATGATATCAATTATATTGCCCTCTCCGGTGCCCTGTCCCTATTCAGAAGAAAGGGGGAAAACCCCCTTCCACCGTGTAACATCCTGGGCGATTTTGCGGGTGGCGGCATGCTTTGCGCAATGGGTATTTTGCTTGCGTTGATCGAGAGGAACAACTCCGGCAAGGGACAGGTTGTGGATACAGCCATGGTGGACGGTGCAGCGAATCTGTCAACCCTTTTCTACGGCCTCCTTGCAAATCACCTCATGACCCTTGATATAGGTTCCAATATGCTGGATGGCGGCGCTCCTTACTACCAGACCTATGAAACGGCCGATGGTAAGCATATGGCAGTAGGCGCCATTGAGGGGAGATTTTATGACGAGTTCCTTAAAGGACTTGGCCTTGATCCAACCTCGCTCCCGCAACAAAATGATATGAAGCGGTGGTCGGAAATGACGATCCGTTTCGCCGAGCGGTTCAAAACCAGGACGCGGGATGAATGGACTGCCATCTTTGAAGGCAAAGACGCCTGTGTAGCCCCTGTCCTTGAATTAAACGAGGTGGGGGAGCATCCACATAACCGGGAACGGGAACTGCTCATTACCATCGATGGAGTGCCTCAGCCTGCCCCCGCTCCCAGGCTTTCCAGGACACCGGGAAGGGCCGTAAAAGCCGGTGGTCCGAAGGGTTCCAGTACACGGGAGATTCTCACGGAACTCAGATATTCAAAGGAAGAAGGCGAGAGCCTTTTTGAGAAAGAGATCATCGAATAGAAGAATCGATGTTGAACAGATTATCTAATTATTAAACGTCTTGGTGAAGGGATTGTTAAATGGACCGGGTTCACTCTTTTGCGGTCTTTTTGCCTTGGGCCTCTTTGCAGGCTTTTTTGGTGCCTTCCTTGTTTTTTCCGGTTCCTGAACGGCGTCCTGTTTCATGGAAAGGGAGATTCGTTTTCTTTCCAGATCTACGTCCAGCACCTTGACCGTTATATGCTGATGGACCTTGACCACCTCGTTGGGATCCTTAATAAACCGGTTCGCCATTTGGCTAATATGTACCAACCCATCCTGATGAACACCTATGTCAACAAAAGCACCAAAGGCGGTTACATTCGTGACCACGCCGGGCAGGCTCATGCCAGGCTGGACATGTTCAATCTTCTCAATTCCCTCTTTGAATTTGAAACTTTCGAACTGCTTTCGGGGATCGCGACCGGGTTTGGCAAGTTCGGCAAGAATATCGGTAAGTGTGGGTATTCCCACCGTGTCTGTCACATATCTATTCGGGTCGATCTTTTCCCTGAGCATATCATTTTCAAGCAGATCAGTTACCCCTAAGCCAAGATCCCTGGCCATGGTCTCCACAATGCCGTAAGATTCAGGATGGACCGCACTAACATCAAGGGGGTTATCCCCATTTCTAATTCGGAGAAAACCGGCTGCCTGCTCAAAGGCCTTCGGGCCAAGACGCGACACCTTTTTAAGTTCTTCCCTGGAGGAGAGAGCCCCGTGCTCATCACGGTAGGTTACTATGTTTTTGGCCAACTGTGGCCCAAGACCTGAGACATAGGTGAGAAGCTGTTGGCTCGCTGTGTTGATATCCACCCCCACAGCATTGACGCAACTCATGACCACATCATCCAAGCTTCTTTTGAGGGCCAGCGGGTTCACGTCGTGCTGATACTGTCCTACGCCAATAGATTTTGGATCGATTTTTACCAACTCAGCCAAAGGATCCATGAGGCGCCTTCCAATGGATACTGCCCCTCTAAAAGTCAGGTCCAGATCGGGAAACTCTTCCCTTGCCGCTTCAGAGGCGGAATAGACAGACGCACCGCTCTCATTGACCATTACCACCGGAATGCTGTCCGCAAAAGGAAGTGTATTAATAAATGCTTCGGTTTCCCTCCCGGCAGTGCCGTTCCCTATTGCTATCGCCTCCACTTTGTATGTGTCCACTAATTCCTTCACGGTTTTTGCAGAGGATAATTTAGCGTTTTCCGACTTAAAAAGATAGATAGTATCTGTTTGGAGCAGTTTACCCTGGGGATCGAGACACGCAATCTTACAGCCCGTACGAATCCCCGGATCTATGGCCGTAACACTTTTTTGACCGAGGGGCGGTGCGAGGAGGAGTTCCCTGAGATTATCCGTAAATACCTTAATCGCTTCTCTATCAGCCCGTTTTTTGGTCTCAAGCCTGACGTCTGTTTCCATTGAAACAGACAAAAGCCTCCTGTATCCATCGTGAACTGCTTCCTTAACTTCCTGAGAAGCTGCATTTTCCCCTTTAACAAACATGGCCTCCAGCAGTGCCAGTGCTTCATCCTGAGGCGGGCTTATTCGCAGGTCTATAAACCCCTCTTTCTCTCCCCGGCGCATTGCAAGAACCCTGTGCGATGGTGCTTTTGGCACCGGCTCTTCCCAGTCGAAATAATCCCTGAACTTGGCCCCTGCCGCCTCCTTGTCCGGAATTACCCTGGAGCGGAAGATCCCTTTCTGTGCATAAAGCGTCCGCATTCTTTCACGGGCCACCTGATCTTCGTTTACCCACTCGGCTATTATGTCCCGGCTGCCGGCAAGTGCATCTTCTGCTGTTTCAACTCCCTTTTCAGGGTCAATATAGGCTGCCGCTTCTTTTGCCGGATCAGTTTTATCCTGTTGATCGAATATGAGTTTCGCTAACGATTCAAGCCCCTTTTCCTTAGCTGCTGTGGCCCGGGTACGGCGTTTCGGTCTGTACGGGAGGTAAATATCCTCAAGGGTGGTCATGGTCTCAGCGGAAACAATCTTTTCCTTCAGATCGTCAGTGAGCAGCTCCCGCTCCATGAGTGATTTCAATATGCTTTCTCTCCGGTTGTCCAGAGTCTCCATCTGAGCCATTTTATCACGGATCGCGGTTATGGCTACTTCGTTCAGAGAAGCGGTAACCTCTTTCCTGTAACGGGCTATGAAGGGGACCGTGCCACCCTCTTTGAGTAGCCGTGCCGCGGCCTTTACCTGTCGGACTGCGATATTCAGTTCATGTGCTATTTTACTTAAATGTTTCTCGTTCATATTTGTTTCCAGAGTGTCAAACATTGAACCGGATACTCAGAATATTGCCATCCTGGACCAGGTAGTTTTTCCCCTCCAGTCGGAACCGGCCCTTTTCACGAACCGCCTTTTCGGATCCATACGTCACTAAATCATCATATGTGAAGCATTCCGCGCGGATGAATCCGCGGGCCAGGTCCGAGTGAATGGCGCCAGCCGCCTCAAGCGCCGTATTCCCCTCATGAATGTTCCAGGCTCGCACCTCATCAGACCCAACGGTAAAAAAGCTGATATATCCCACAAGCCCGTAAGCCAGCCGGGTCAAACGATCCCGGGCCGATTCCTCAATGCCCATATCGGCCATGAAAAGATTCTCTTCTTCCGGATCATTCAGGCCGGACAATTCCATCTCAAATTCCCCGGCGAATTCAATAACCCGGTGTTTCTTTTCAATCTCGCTTAAAAGGTCACTGTTTTTACCAAAGCCGTATTCGTCCGAGTTCAAGATGACCATCATCGGTTTATGCGTGAAAAATTGAAATCCTCGCACTATCTTTTCCTGCTCTCTATCCAGCTCAAGGTCGCTAATGGCCCGATTCTCGCTTACATGATCGACGATTCTCCGCAGCACCTTTTTTTCTATCTGCAGGGCATTTGTTTTTTTCCCCCGCATGTAGGCATGTTCGATCCGCTCCAGTCTGTTTTCCGCAATGATCAGGTCGGAGATCAATAACTCGTCAATGATCTTTTCGATATCATTTATCGGTGTCGGGGAGGACTCCGGTTCTTTTGAAAAATTTCGAGCCACAAGGGCTAAAGCGTCAGCATTTTTTATCAATTCCATGCCTGGACCGGAAAAGAGACCATCTTTGGCCGACCCTTCCGTTACGCCGACAAAATCAATAAACTCGATGGTGGTAAAGATCGTTTTTTTGGGCCGGTACATTTCAGAAAGGCGGCTGATCCGGTCATCGGCTACTTCCACCACCGCCAGATTCGGTTCGGCTTTGGCGTTTGTGTAGGCGGTAACCGGGGCCTCCTGTTTCGTCAAGGCGTTAAAAATTGTGGTTTTCCCCGAGTTGGGCAGACCAATCAATGCTATTTTCATAACTCAGTCTCTTTTGCTTGTTTAATCGTCACTCACCATTACCTTCACCATCCTATCTCCCTGCTGAATGGTGTTTACAATCTCTTGCCCTTCGACCACTTTGCCGAATACGGTGTGCATACCATCCAAGTGCGGTTGTGGGGAATGAGTGATGAAAAACTGGCTCCCGTTCGTGTTCGGCCCTGCGTTCGCCATGGAGATAACTGCTGTCTCGTGCCTCAGCGGATTCTCCGCAACTTCATCCTCAAACTTGTAGCCAGGTCCCCCACTCCCTGTACCTGTAGGGTCCCCTCCCTGGATCATAAAGTCGTTTATCACCCGATGGAAAACCAACCCATCATAGAAACCCTCCTGGGCCAGAAAAACAAAGTTGTTGACTGTTTTGGGCGCATATTCCGGATAGAGTTCCAGCTCCATGTCGCCCCTGTTGGTTTCCATCGTTACCCGATAGGGTTTCTGCGGATCAATTTGCATTGCTGGTGGGTTATCCCACTGCTTCTCAGTCATTGGTCATTCCTCCTTTTTATTTTTTAGATCAGGCGATTTCACGGGTTTTGTAGAAGCTGATATCAGGCCACTGCTCCATATAGAAACCGAGGTTCCATTCACTGGTTGTCAGAAATGCCAGTGTGCCCTCAGAGTCCCTAACAATACCGGTGCTGTTTTTCTTTTCAAACTCAGCCATTTTTTTGGGATCATCGCAGTCAACCCATCTGGCGACTTTATAATCTACCGGTTCATAAACAGCATC
>JAUWMY010000317.1 GCA_030612945.1 Desulfobacteraceae bacterium | reverse complement strand
CACTCCCCATGATAACCTCATCAATATCTTCATTGTTTATACCTGCCCTTCTGACAGTCTCCTTAATCACAAGAGCTCCGAGATCTGTGGCAGAAACGGTGCTGAGCGAACCGGAAAAATCACCAATAGCAGTCCTGCAAGCGCTGACAATGACAACATCTCTCATACTTCTTTCTCCTCCCTTAAAATAAACAATTCAATGAAATGAGGCAGGGCTTTGCGACCTTTAAAAAAGAGACCCGCATGGCCCAATATCTTCCCGAACTTTTTAAGAACTTACTAGTTTTTTTGCGTCCTTGCGCCTTAGTGGTTACTTGAGTATCTATTAAACCCTGTTTTTATACATAGAGACATGTTTTTAAGTCAAGATAAATTGAACCATCAACAGAGCCAAGTCATTTAAAGTAACATTTCAAGGATATCGGGCAATGAATCCTGATTGGGTGGCCAGAATTTAGACCTCGTTGAGTAGTTGAGTGGTTAAGTGGTTGAGTAGGAAAATAATTACTATAATTTCCAGATGTTATAATTTTTCAAACCCTGCCCGCCATCGCTCTCGCTCAGGCGAGGCGGGCGGGACCGGATTTCCAATTTTCAAGCAAATAATGGATATGATCATTATAACAACAACTTAACAACTCAACTACTTAACCACTCAACGAGGTCTGAAATTAGGTTTTTTGAGTATCTTCAAAACTTGAATGTTCACAATGTGCAGGTAGGCTTCTATGAAATGAGATTAATGATAGAACAATCAACTTCAGGCACTTTAGATCACTTTAGTCACTTTAGGACACTTTTTCCTACTTTAGCTCACTTCTTCTTTGAGTATCCGAATGACGGTTTCGATCACTTCAGATGCCTCGGGGCCCTTGACTACAACCGCATCAGCTCCTGCGTCAACAGCACGACTTCGGGTTTCTGGCCGATTATCGCCTGTAAACAGGATTAGTTTTATACCTTGTAAGCCCTCCTGAGCACGCACCTGCCGGCACACCTCTATTCCCGAGATAACAGGGAGCATAAAATCTATAACTGCTGCTGCCGGTTTTTCTTTGATAATGGCATCCAGCCCCTCTCGACCATTGACTGCGGTCACCGGGTCAAATCCCGCCTTCTGGAAAAGACGGCTATATAGCCTCAGGATAACAGGGTTGTCGTCCACGATGACAAGCTTTTTGGGTTGAGGCGCCTGTTTTGAGAACTGTTTTTCGCCATTTCGGTTAATGTCAAATACAAGAATCATATCAGCAGTTTCAAGCTGTGTCTCAGGATCTGGTAAAATCAGGTCATTGCCATTCCTTCGAAGTCCGATCACCTCTCGCCCCATTTGACCGGCAACCGCATTGATTGACTCTCCCATCATACTTGAACCTTCCATGACAGTTATCCATTGGGGCACGGCAGTTGGCTGAATGGAACATACAGATATCTGGTCTGAGGTTCCCGTTGCAGCAAGTATATCACCGGCAATTTGCATGCCGGCCGTGGCAAAGGGCGAGATTACGCTGTCCGCTCCAGCCCGAATAACTTTTTGCTCCGATGAACTCTCTTCAGCCCTTGCAATGATGTGGAGAGTAGGATTAAGTTCGCGAGCAGTTAGGACAGCAAACAAATTATCGGGGTCCGAATTCAGGAGGGCAAGCAGGCCGCAAGCGCATTTTATTCCTGCCTCAAGATTTACATTTCCTCGTGTGGCATCCCCTTCGATAAACAGATAGCCATTTTCTTGAATCACCTGGCACTGCCCGGGATTGGCCTCAATAATGACGAATTCAGTGTCTGTCTTTTTAAAATGCTCTGCCGCAGCCTGGCCCACTCTCCCGTAGCCACAAATAATGTAGTGGGGCTTTAAGCTTGATATCTGTTTTTTCATTTTTCTTATCTCCGATTTGCCACTTGAAACCTTTTCAAAGATTGACTCCACAATAGCATGCCCGGCGAATGCTAAACATCCGAAACCTATCAAGATATAAAACGCCGTGAAGCCACGGCCAGTTTCAGACAGTGGTTTCACCTCACCAAACCCTACAGTTGTAATGGTTATGACAGACATATACAGGCCTTCAAACAGGCTATAGTCTTCAATTAGCATATAACCCAGGGTGCCTATTAGAATAATATTAAGGCATAATATCAGCGCGAGCATGATACGGCGTTTAAAGGACATAGGTAAGACTCATATATAGAGAAACTGGAAGCTTGAAACTCAAAAGCGGTATTAGAAAAATCCCCTATCTGAGCCGGAGGGCTCAATCCCCTTTACAAAAATGACCTTTACCCATAAATTGGGATATGGACAGCTTGAAAAGAGGGAATTAGTCTGAATACCGGAATTATTGAGAACCTGCAAAAAATTTATAAAAACATACTCTTAGAACCGATACTAATTGTTCAAGATCCATGCCATACTATTGATTAATATAGGATTTTAGTCGTTTGAGGAAAAAAGCTTAACTTATTGATTTACCAATATAAACGAGTCCATTATTACAGAAGGAATCTTAAGTGTAAGATAAGCTGCCAATGCATTGACACAAAGGAGCCAGTTTATTGGCGATTTTAACCATCCCTTGCCAGGGACTTTACGGGTGGAATTAGTTGGGAAAAATTTATACGGTTGACTGAATCAATATTCTGTATATCCTGTTAATCCTGTCTATAAACAATAAAAAAAAAGGAATTGACCTATGAACCCAATTGCAAGTGAACTAAACGACATCATTACACAAGGAAATGAGCACATCTACGAGATGCTGTCAAATGTGGGGAAAGAGCTGTTTTTCCCAAAGGGCATCCTTTCCCAGGGAGCTGAAGCCAAGGAAAAGGCCCACAAATTCAATGCCACTATCGGTATGGCCACAGAAAAAGGCAGAACCATGCATCTTTCTTCTATTATGGCCATGGTAAAAGGGCTGGCGCCAAGACAAGCGCTCACTTATGCCCCTTCCTTCGGGATTCTGCCGCTTCGCGAGACCTGGCGTAATGCCTTATACAGCAAGAACCCCTCGTTAGCCGGAAAAGAAATCAGTATACCCGTGGTGACCCATGCAATCACCCACGGGCTAAGCGTTGTCTCTGACATGTGGGTGGACCCGGGGGATGTGATCATTCTCCCTGACAAAATGTGGGGCAACTACAACCTCATATTTTCAGTCCGTAGAGGAGCACGAATCGTTCATTATTCCCTATTTGATGACCATGGAAAATTCAATTTGGAAGCCTTCGAAACCTGTTTGCAGTCCCAGTCCAAAGACAGGCAGAAGATTATCGTCATGCTCAACTTTCCCAACAACCCCACCGGCTATACTGTAAGTCCGGGTGAGGCAGACAGGATTGTGGAAATTATGGAGAAGGTGGCCCAAAAAGGCACCAATGTCCTGGCAGTAACAGACGACGCCTATTTCGGGCTTTTCTATGAGGATGACGCTATCAAAGAATCAATATTCGCCAGACTGGTTGGTCGTGATCCCAGGCTCCTTGCCATCAAGCTGGACGGGGCCACCAAAGAAAACTTCGTCTGGGGTCTGAGGATTGGGTTTATCACCTACGGGGGATTCTTCAAGGGAGACTCGGAGAAGCCTTATGACGCTCTGGAGAAAAAAACAGCCGGGGCAGTTCGTGGCTCCATATCCAGTGCCTCACATCTAAGCCAGGAAATCGTGCTAAAATCCATGCAGAGTGAAACCTACCGCTCCGAAAAAATGGAAAAGTTTTTGATTATGAAGGAGCGCGCCCAGGAGGTTAAAAGGGTGCTTGAGGACCTGAAATACCAGGAGGCCTGGGATGTATATCCGTTTAATTCCGGATATTTCATGTGTTTGAATTTGAAGACGGTGGAAGCAGAGCCACTCAGGGTTCATCTTCTGGAAAAATATGGTGTGGGCCTTATTTCCCTCGGCAAGGCCGATCTCCGTGTGGCATTTTCGTGCCTGGAAAAAGAAGACGTTCAAGAACTCTTTGACACGGTCTTTCAGGGGATAAAGGACCTGGAGCAGTGAGGGTTTTCGATGTGAATATTGCCTTTCATTAGTGTTATCTCTTTTAATTTTTAACTTTACACTTTGATTTTGCTAAATAGTGCCCGACCGAAAACTGTTATTTTTCCCTATCTCTGCGTCAGGCTCAAATTATAATCCTCGAAATACTCAATGTATGGATGCCTGTCCCGCTGTATTTAAGCGGGGTGGCTATAATTTTCGCCTTCCTTGATCTTGGAAAAATCCCTAGTTTTCGTTCAGACACTAACT
>JAUWMY010000236.1 GCA_030612945.1 Desulfobacteraceae bacterium | reverse complement strand
CCGTAGTGATAATTCACGGTAAAAATGATGAGCTTATCCCCTATAAGCACGGTCTTACACTCTATAAAGCAGCTCGGCATGGGGAATTACTTACCTACGACTGCGGTCATAATGACTGCCCTCCAGGCTGGGATAAATTCTTTCAGGATATAGAACCGGTTCTTCATCATAACGGCATCCTGCAAAATTAATTTAAACCTGCCCATATAAAATCTTTGCAAAAATTCCATTTTTCCCAATCCCTGTCCGCCAAATTAATGCCTATTGGTTTGTTATGGTTATTATCAGTAATAATTATAATAAGCAAAAAAATATATTGACATATAATAACCTAAACAATAGAAGCCATAGCTGGACAAGGGCAATAAATGATCCAAACCGATCAGGGGAAAGGAGTAATAATGAAAAATTTTTTCAAGTCAAGCAAAGGAAAGGAGTTTATGATGAAATTAATTAACAATTTGGTGGTTTTTCTGTTTATCTCTTCCTTTTTCCTGGTTACCCATACATACGGAGGAGAAAAAAGGTTGCTTTTTCATGCCGGCCTCGGCCAGCGTATGGCCTTAAATGAAATTAAGGCGGTTTTTGAAAAACGAAATCCGGATATCAAGGTCAACTTTTCCTACAAGGGTTCAGGATATTTTATCGCCGACATCACCCGATCAAAACAGGGAGATCTTTTTATGCCCGGTGAGGAGTTCTATCTGATGCAGGCAGTGGAGAGGGGTTTTCTCACCGACTATGATCCCAAAACGGACATCCCCGCCTATTTTGTTACCGTGATTATCACTCCCAAAGGGAATCCAAAGAACATAAAAAGAATAGAGGATTTCGCCAGGCCTGGTATCAAGGTTGGGCTCGGGAATCCAAGGTCATGTGCCATTGGAATCTGGCATCAGAAAACCTTCAGAAAAGCGGGTATCTGGGACAAGGTAAAGGAGAATGCAACACTGAGCGCCAAATGCATCCCGGAGCTGGGTAACGCAACTCAGCACAGGGCAATTGATGCTACCATCGTCTGGGCAACCACTGCGGTTCTCTATCTTAGAGATGTTGAGATTATACCCATCGAACACAAATATCGGGGTATTATAAGGCTGCCGGTAGGGGTGCTTAAGTTTGCCAGATATAGAGAGGAGTCTCAAAAGTTGATGGATTTTATTCTATCTGTAGAAGGAAGGGCGATCTTTCATAAGCATGCCTATGCGATCAATCCGGTTATTCCGGTCGACAAACAAGGTTTCTGTCTGGACGGGACTACTGATAAGGATATGGAATATCTGGTAAATGCAGCAAAGGCGGTAAAAGATGAGTCATTTCCGGTTACCAAAGAAACGATCGGTGATTTAGCAGGGCAGGTTTTAAGACAGAAAAAAACAAAAAGGGCGGGAGATTAGATTTAAATAAGGAGGAATTAAAATGGCTCTGAGATCTCGAGGAGGATGGTGGCCTGCCCTCTGTATTGGAATAACTGCCAGTATTCTGGCTGTATATATCTTGCTGGTAACAAGTAACTGGATCTACCTGGGATGGCATGATACCTTATATTTCTTTTCAAAATCGAGGATGTGGGAACGGTTCTGGTTGACGGTCTGGACTGCAACGGTCTCCACGTCTTTTTCTTTGTTTATCGGTATTCCCGCCGGCTATGCTCTTTCTCGATTTCGATTCCCCTGCCGTTATCTATTTGCCAGCATCATAGACCTGCCGATTGTAGTCTCACCGGCGGTAGTGGGGGCATTTCTCTTTGGAATCACGACCAGATTTCCCTTTGACTGGATTAGTGAATATTACGGCATCTATATCAGCAGAAATGTATATGGTGTCCTGCTGGTGCAATTTACGGTAACCGCCGCTTTTTGTGCCCGGCTGATGAAGGCAAGCTTTGATATGATACCTGTCAGGTTTGAGGCGGTTTCCCACAGCTTAGGCGCTTCTCCTCTCCGGACATTCTTTAAAGTGGTTCTGCCTATGGCGAAAAACGGGATTATCGCCAGTATGATTGTGGTCTGGGCGAGGGCAGCCGCCGAGTGGGAAGGGCTCATGTTATTTGTCGGGGCAACCGAGGGAAAAACAGATATCATGCCCTTTGCCATCTATCTTGACTGGAATGGAGGTATGATGGGGTGGGTAACCTCAATGAGTATTGTCTGCATCCTGATGGCAGTATCCGCGATATCGGCAATGAAATTGATTGGAGGAAGAAGCAATGTCTGGTAAGAGACGCAACAGAACCATCTTTAATGCCTTTTTTTACAGCTTTGCCGGTTTTCTATTCCTTTATTCCGCCTATCTTTTTTTAAGCAATCTGGATCAGCTCTTTGTAACCGAGGCAGCAATAAAAACCCGCGAAATAACTGATATCTGGGGTGAGGATAGGGAGATCTTAAACCAGTTTGCGGGAGGTTTCTGGAAAGATCCCTATTTCTGGAAGTCGCTTAACCTCACCTTAGTAATAACTCTTATAACCACCTTAATCGCTACCATATTGGGCATTCCAACTGCCTATGCCCTCTCACGCTATCGTATTCCAGGAAAATCAGTAGTTGAGATACTTTTTTCATCGCTAATGGTTATGCCTGGTTCTGTGGTCGGCATCTGCCTTATTGTGATGTTCAACTATGGACCATTATGGAAATTGCAGAATTTGTTAGGATTCAAGTTCGCTCACAGCATCTTCCCTGGAATGGTTATCGCATCGCTGGTGCTTTCCTTTGCCTTTGGGATGAGCGCCTGGAAGGCTACCTTTGATAGTATTAATCCCCGGTTTGAGCAGGTGGCAAGGTCGCTGGGAAGCAGCCGATGGAGGGCATTCAGGACAATAACCTTCCCCCTGGCAAAAAGCGGTATCGTAGCCGGCATCATACTGGCCTGGACCAGGGCAATGGCTGAGTTCAGCGCCGTCCTGTTTTTCTGCGGAACATTCCGGGAACTGCCTGCTTCACGATTTTCTGATCTTACTAAATTTTTACAAATGGATCAGGCCGATTGGGTTTCGGTGGCGGTGTGGGCACAGGTAGAGTTCGGTAATATTGAATATGGTTTTGCCCTCGCCTTTGTTCTGGTCTTATTAGGCGGGATCTCGGTTTATGTGATGCACAGGATCGGTGCGAAAGGATATGTATGGTAAGGAGATACTATGATTGAAATAGCAAATCTTAATGGAAATCTCGGAGAATTTCATCTTCGTGATATCAATTTAAAGGTTAACAAAGGTGAATACCTGGCAATTCTCGGTCCCACCGGGGCAGGAAAGACTGTTTTGGTCGAATATATAGCCGGTATTTACAAATCGGATAAAGGCAGCATCCTGGTTGACGGAGAGGATATAACCCCTCTTTATCCGGAGGAACGAAACATCGGTTATGTTCCTCAGGATTATGCCCTCTTTCCCAATCTGACGGTAAAAAAGAATATTGCCTATGGACTGGAGGCGAGAAGAATGCCGTCTGAGCAGATAAACAGTATCGTTTCAGAAATGATTTCTCGGCTTAAAATCGAGTACATCCAACATAGAATGCCGCTCAATTTAAGCGGTGGTGAAAAGCAGAGGGTTGCATTGGGCCGAGCACTGACTACGGAACCAAAACTTCTTCTTCTGGATGAACCTTTAAGCGCCCTGGATGAAAACCTGAGGACGGAGATGGCAAGAAAACTGCGCCAGTTGCAAAGAGACGTCAATGGCACCTTTATCCATGTATGTCATAGTTTCGAGGAAGCCTCAGATGTCGCGGACAGAATTGCCATTATGAATGATGGTACGATAATCCAGATAGGGACGCTGAAAGAGGTCATGGAAGCGCCAAAGAATGAATTTGTAGCAAGGTTTATGAAGTCGCAGAATATATTTTACGGCCTTTCCGATGGTTCTACAGTAAAAATAGGCAAAACGGTCCTATTCAGAAAAAATCCATTTAAAGGAGATGTGCTCGTAGTGATAAGGCCGGAAAATATTGCCATTGTAGAAAACGAAAATAATAAAGGTCAAAATGTCTTTTCAGGAAAGGTTGAAAACGCAAAACGCAAACCATATTTCACTGAGATAGCAGTGGATATAAACCCTCCTTTTGTTATTTATAGCCCAACCGAAAAAAAGTATAATAAAGGAGACAACATAATAATAAGTATACCACCAGAAAAGATTGTGGTGATTGAAAAATCTGACAGTTAAAAAAATGAGAGACTTATGAAATCTAAGATGTCAAAGTTGTTCTTGCTCATTCTACTTACGGTTTTTTTGCTGCATGAGGGTGATGGTATCGGCTTAGCAAAGGATAAACAAGAAGGCCAGGTCGGAAACAAGCTTAGTTTTTGGACCAACGTCCGCTTGCGGTATGAATATCAAGACAATTTCAACGCGAAGTTCTATGGAGATAACCCGAAAAAAGGGAAGTCGAATGATGGATTCCTCCTTGGAAGATTTCGCTTTGGATTACATTACGATCCCAATGAGATCATTCGTGTCGCCTTGGGGGTGCAGCATTCGGAAGCCTGGGGTGTAGCTTTTAAGGAGAGTGATTTCTATAACGACAAATTTGGTCGAAGACACAACCCGTATGAGGATGATTGGGAGCCCTTTGATACATATCTGGAAATCAGGAAGGTTTTGCCCTTCAGTATTAAGGTCGGAAGGCAGGTGATTACCTATGGCAACAAAAGGATATTCGGGCCTGGCCAGTGGGGAAACACAGGCAAGTGGCTTTGGGATGCCGCAAAGGTTGCTTATAAATTTGAGTGCGGCTTTGTGGACGCATATTACGGACAAACCATTGTTCATGATCCGAGTCACCTAAGCTGGAAACACAATCACGGATTTGAGAGTTTCGGATTTTATGGTCATTTTGAGCTGCCAAAGCATTTGTTTGGTATTGCCTTTGAGCCATTTTCCATGACCAAGAAAAATGATCATGACCGGTATACAGGCGAAGATGGCCAGCTCGGAAATTTTGATGCCTACTATCTGGGAGGCAGAATCTACAAGAAAGACTACAAAGGACTTGATTTTGATTTTACCTTCATAAAACAGGATGGGTATCGGGCCAATGATGATATCGATGCCTATGGTTAT
>JAUWMY010000505.1 GCA_030612945.1 Desulfobacteraceae bacterium | reverse complement strand
CAAGGCATTCTTAAAGCTGTTGCAGACGAGGGAATGAACCTGTTCTTATTGGATGGAACAAAATGGAACATAAAGCCCAGAGACATATCAACGGTGCTCACTTGGGTTCCGGGAGCAACATTAAGGATAGCAATTGTGGTTGAGAGATCGCTTTATCCTTATATGTTATATCATACTGGAACGGGTAGTTCCGTGAGAGCGAGGAAAGAGTAATAGGTTTGCTTGAGGGATAATTTTGTCAATCAACTCATGTCGGATCACCAAACCCGGCCCTCATTATTGCTTGTCTTGATTAGAGAGTGAAAGACTTATGAGGTGATAATAAAGGAGTAACCCAGGTATGCACAAACCATTCAAGGCAGGGTGATGAAAGGCAATATTGAAACCAGGGCGGCAAAGGAGGCTCATTCTCATTTAGGATTAGGCGATAATGGGGGCAGGCGTTCGGGCATTGATCGGAGAAACTTCTGTTACACTGTATATATTCCAGAGAGGAGGGTCGCGGATCGTAGGAGTGTCCTCGACCGCAGATGCGACCAGGATTGGACGAATTGGAGAGGTCACAGAAATGGATTAGACCGAAGCGTTTATGCACACACGGTTAGATTAGCTTGAAGACCCTAACCTTAAAGGATAGAGACCGATCCTGATAAGGTCGGACTCTATCCTTTAAGGTTTTATCTTGCCCTCTCCTTCCAATCATGGAACTCAACCCAGATTACCGCACCTATTTCTATATCCTTTTCTTCACCATCGTGTTTCAGCTTTTCATCTGAGTTGTTCAGGGCCGCAAAT
Organism: Desulfobacteraceae bacterium; assembly: GCA_030612945.1. GTDB lineage: Bacteria > Desulfobacterota > DSM-4660 > Desulfatiglandales > Desulfatiglandaceae > 4484-190-2. The sequence continues at coordinate 1,760 of JAUWMY010000505.1, read as the reverse complement.
CCCCACCAACCCGCCCTGGGTACTGCATAGGTGAAAACGCCATTTCCATCAGCCTTGATGGTCTGGGTGGCCGGCTGGGCTTGATCGGGCCAAACGGGAGCGGAAAAACCACCATGTTCCACATTATCATGGGGCTCCTAAAACCCTCCTCCGGAACAATTGAGATTTTTAGCAGGCAAGTTAATGGAGAAAGAGACTTCAGGCGTGTTCGTGAGAGAATCGGCCTGCTTTTTCAGGATGCTGATGACCAGTTATTCAGCCCCACAGTCCTGGAGGATGTAGCCTTTGGGCCTTTAAATCTGGGGAGGTCACAGGAAGAGGCGAAGGCCATTGCTCAAAAGACATTGGAACTTTTGGGTCTTTCCGGGTTTGAAGACCGGATAACCTACAAGCTCTCAGGCGGGGAGAAAAAACTGGTCTCGCTGGCCACGGTACTGGCCATGGAACCTGAAATCCTCCTCCTTGACGAACCGAGTAACGGCCTCGATGATAATTCTAAAGCCAGGCTCATGGAGGCGCTATCCCAACTCGATTTTTCCTATATATTGATCTCCCATGAAATTGATTTTCTCTCCGAGACAACAAATTCCATTTGTGAAATGAGAAACGGAAAGATGCTTTTTGACGAAGAAGTATATGCACATCCCCATTATCACCGACATCCTCATGGCACTGTGCCACACGAACATAGGCCCTAATGTTCAAACCCCACACCTGCCAAAACCGTGATCTATGAACCTGCTCTTCCAGAGTGGAAAAATCCCTTCTGCCCGCCTGTTGTGAAGATCTTAACGAAGAGGAACTCTATCCCAGGTGCGGAAAGAAATATTTGGATTATGTTGAAAGAGAACTGTTCGGCATGTAAAGTTTGACACCTTATGCACAATGTGATATTTTTATGCATAAAGGATAAAGGAGGCCGATTATGAGAACAACACTTGATTTACCTATAGATTTATTAGATGAGGCTATGAAAGCTACCCATATTAAGACAAAAACCAAAGTCATCATCATAGCCTTGGAAGAATTAATCAGAAAATCAAAAATTTCGGAGTTAAAAGAATTTAAAGGAAAAGTCGATTTGGACATTGATTTAAATACAATCAGAGGACGTCAATGTCAGTATTAATCGATACTTCAGTATGGGTTGAGTATTTCAGGAGTGGAAATAATTCTGAAAAACTTGATTTCTTAATTGATGAAAATCTCATTGTAACAAATGATCTAATTCTGGCAGAGCTGACACCATTTCTAAAAGTTCGAAAACAAAGAAAACTGATCAATTTATTGCTAAATATCAACAAGTTGAATTTATCCATTAGTTGGGGCCAAATCATTGAGTATCAATACAAATGCCTCAAAAATGGATTGAATGGTGTTGGTATACCAGATTTAATAATCGCCCAAAACGCAAAACAAAATAATTGTGAAATTTATTCACTGGACAATCATTTTAGCCTAATGAAGGATATCCTCACCCTTAAGATACAAATATAGATTTCAGCTACGCCGAACACTCAAATGCTTGCACTCAGACCGGGAAAGCCATGGCGTTTTTCGTTTTTGACAAAAGTATCATAAAACTCGCTATTACGCGGACCCAGTTGGCTTTACCGGCTGGTGATGCGTACGTTATACCGCAATAGCAATTTAGCAGTTATAAATGACAGAAGAAGAAGCAGAGAGCCCCCCTCCCCCCACAAGCTCAGCTCAGCATGGCAGCTGAGGAAAGAGTGGGATATCTATGAGAATCGGGAGTT
>JAUWMY010000174.1 GCA_030612945.1 Desulfobacteraceae bacterium | reverse complement strand
GTCGACCCTTTGAATCCTCCCCATCGCAATCCTTCTAAGATGGCCAGCCCGATTGCATAGGAAGCAATGATCTCCGATATAGCCATCCCCCGCACACGAATGAGCACAAACTGATACATGAGGGCACCCACCACCCCGATGGCAATAATGGCCAATACAATGCTGAAAAAATAGTTGAGACCTAAGGTCCGCAATAAGCTCCATGCAATAAAGCCGGTTATAACGTAAAGGGCCCCATGGGCAAAGTTGGGAACCCTGCTTATTCCATAAACCAGGGCAAAGCCCAGGGCCATGAGCGCTAATGCAATGCTGTTGATGGTTCCATAAATCAGGATTGCCATAGTTTAATCCGGATTACATTAGAAAAAAGTTAAAAAATAAACATTCCGGGCTGCGCCTCGCTGGTGACGGACCCTTCGAACGCGCAACCCGGAACACAAACATAGAATACTACTTTTTCATCCAGGGAGGCAGTTTGATAGTGCCTGTGGCAATACTCTTGGGAAAGACCACAACCCTTTTACCCGCCTGCCATTGCAGAATGGTGCCAACAGCGCCCTCTTTTGGGTCCAGGCTTGGAATAACCTGATGGCTTTTTGGATCAAATCTGAGCCTACCGTAAACACCCATGACATCTGTCTTTTCCAACTCAGCAACGACCTTGTCAGAATCCAGGGCACCGGCGCGCTCAATTGCATCCCTCAGGACATAGACCGCCATATAACTACTGGAACAGCCCAGCCCTTCAGGTTCAACGTTCCACCTTTTGGTATACGCATCATAGAACTTCATGGTCCAAGGCGTTGCATTTGAGGGTGCATTGCCTGCATTGACCACATTGCAAAGGGTGTATTCTCCCTTTCCTTCCGTGGCCTTCCAGAAGCCCGGTTGTTCGGCCGCAGCAAGGGTGGAACCAAAGGGAAGAGCGGGGATCTTCATGTCATACCACTGTTTCAGAAGAATTGAGCTCTCAGGCATATCCATCCAGATATTGATGATTTCCGATTTGGTCTTTCTGGCTTTGAGCAAACCCATGGAAAAATCGCTGGCACCGGTGGGGTAAATCTCCACGCCGGTCACATTCCAGCCCTTTTTGAGAGCCACTTTGTTCATTACGTTGGCCGCACCCCGCGCGTGAGAGACGTCCTGGGCAATGATGAACAAGTTGTTGAATCCGTATTTTTCTTTCAATTCGGCGAAGTTAGCAAACATCTCACCCACAAGCTGCTTAGCTTCACCATGAATGCGAAAGCAGTATTTATATTTGTCATACTGCTTGGCCACCATGGCATGATATTTGGGAGTCAATACACCTGTGCTAAGAATTGATATCTTCTTATACTTGGATAGAAGCGACATGGCCGCTAGGGCCGCCTCGGAGCGAACCGGTCCGCCCAGGATGAAATCGGCCTTTTTGTCCAAAATGAGCTTTTCCACCGCCAGCAGGGCTTCACTAACGGGAACGCCCGGTTCCAGGTCCCGAGTATCAATCACCTCTACTTTGAAGGGGCGCTTTTTGCCTCCAACATTGACACCCCCTTTGGCGTTAATTTCCTCAACAGCCAGGGTGATTGCCCTTTCCGCATCCCAACCATAGAGAAATGCGGTTGACAGAGGACAACCAAGGATGATGGGCTTTTCAGCCAATGCTCTGTTCGTAGGAAAAATAAACAGGGCCGCCACCAACAAGACTACAAAACCTACAAAAAATTTTGCTTTCATGTCTTTATCTCCTTTGTTTAGGGTTAAGGGTTTAAATTTGAAAGTTCATAGTGAAAGAGGTCATTTTAGGCCTTATTGCTGGGTTTTCTGCTTAAATAGGAAAGAGAATTCTATTACTATTTATCCTTACCATTAAGTATTTTTCTTGGCCTTATTTAGTATGAATAGCGCATAGTACTAGATTTGATTTGCTTAAAGTTAAAAAAAGACAGGAAATTAGAAAAAGCCTAAAATGTTATTAAGCGGAATTAACTTTTATACTTTATTAATATAGGCGGGAGAGGGTTTTTGTGTCAAGTTTAAATTAATTAATGAAATCCATTTCCCTTTTGAAAAACCCATAACACCCTAAAATCCCAATTGGCGTCTTTTTAATAAAGAAGATTTTAAAGAAACCTTGTTAGATCGGCAAGATAATGGTATTAAGGGAAACAATCACAACCGTGACCAAGAAGGTAACTGAAAATGTGGAAGCCAATAATACCAACACCTGTTTTATTCTCGGCAGCATGGGAAAAAGCGTTTGCAACCTTTCTATTAAGAGGCACATCATGACCAGTTTAAATTCAAGGTCTAAATTAGGACTTTTGTTGGTATTCGCACTGAGTTACCTTTTTTCTTGTGCGCATGGGGAGCAGATTGATCCTGGGGATCCCGAAGTCGAAATTTGGGAACTACAGTTAACTGGTGGCACTCAAGGGAACCTTAATATGCTAATAAAACGAACTAAAATTGAAAATGACATTTATGCTATTGCAGGAAAATTTTACGGAAAAATTAAAGATCATAAAGGTGGAGCAGGAGAAGCAGACTATAAATTTGAGGGGAGAATCGAGAAAGATATTTTTAAAATAAGCTTCAGCGGTCACTCTGAAATGGCTGAAGGGCCCTCCTATGTTAGTGGAAGCATGAGTGGGACCATTATTAAGTCGCAGGGCTCAGGTACATGGAGGGCATTACATTCACTGGGGCCATCAACCGGGAAATATACTATGAAAAGATCAAGGCTGGAGGAGTAATAGAGGGTGGCAATTATAGAATACACGCTGGATGAGAATGTAGCCATTGTCACCATGAACGATGGTGAAAACCGGTTCAATCTTGCATTTTTAGAGTACTTTCTCACGGTCTTAGATGAGGTGGAAAATAATACAGATGCCAATTCACTAATTGTTACCTCATCCCATGAAAAAATCTTCTGTAACGGGATTGACCTGGACTGGCTGGCGCCTTTTATTCAGAAAAATGATACGGAGACCACAAAGACATTTTTATATACGATGATGAGACTTTTCAAGCGGATTCTCATTTATCCAATGCCCACCATCGCCGCGATATCAGGCCATGTGTTCGCTGGTGGAGCCATCATGAGCTGTGCCTTTGACTTTCGCTTTATGCGTTCTGACCGAGGCTTTTTTTCCTTCCCGGAGGTAGACCTTGGCATTCCTTTTCTTCCCGGCATGATTGCCATCATCGAAAAAGCCATCCCTATGTACAAGTTTGAAGAAATGCAGTATACCGGAAAACGGGCCACAGCCTAGGAATGCGAAGCGCATCACATAGTCATGAAGACCTGTCATATGGATGACTTGATGAGTGAGGCCCTGTCTTTTGCAAAAAGCTTGAACAAGCGGAGAGAGGTAATCGGCGAGATGAAAAAACGGATGTGTAAGTATATCGTCCATACCATAGACGTGGAAGATCCACCGATGATCGAGTCTGGTGTTTTTTCCATATGACATGGCAACCACGTGAATATATGATCTGCAAATCATTTCCGCCCACGATCGAGTCTGTTTGAAGACCCCAGTAAGCGCTAAGTTGTTTTTGCCCAGGACGGAATAAAAAAAATGAACATCGAACATCGAACGTCGAATGACGAATGAAAAAAAGATGACGAAGCAAGCGTATCATCTTGAAGACAGGCTGCTTAAGAAACCCAATATTCCATCATTCCACTATTGCATTTTTCTCCCGCCGATAGGCGGGATGAGCGAACCGAACTAAGTTCGATATCTGTGACGAGTATCAAAACGGCTGAAAAGAAAAGGAAATTGTCATTCAAAGTTCGACATTGGTTTTTTTATTCGATGTTGGACGTTCGATGTTCGATGTTCGACGTTCATCTTTTTTTCAAAACAGCCTCGTATGGCATAAATGAACCTGAACCCTTAGCATTTGATCTTAAGGGCATTTGGGAGGACTTTGAACGTAAACGCGTCAGCTTCCCAGGCATCGTTCCCGTCAATTTGCAATACAAGCGGCCGTTCCAGGTTTACAGTCAGTTGCCGGCCGGTTCGGTATTGGCCAATGCAATTGCCAATGGTAAACGAAGTTACCGCTCCAATTACAGATTGAAACAGCCCGGAATTGATACACAGGATATGAAGTTGCCGGTCATCTAATCGGGCTCCCGGTACAACATTCATTCCAAAGCCGTAGTACGGCTGCTTGGTTACCACCAGGCTCAACAGATTCTTCACCTCGAATGTCACATCATCTACAGTAATCTTGCCGGTTGCGCGTTTATATTCTCTGAAATAGGAGTTAAAAACGGCCCTGAAATAAGCCTTGAAACCAACGTCGCCTTGCAGGAGGTATTGGTCCCGGAGCCGGATGATCGAGCCTTCGATGCCTATTGATGCCATAAACGCACGCCTCTTTTCGTCGCAGTTAATCAGATCGTATTCACGTACTACGCCGTCTCTGATGCGCCTTGCAACATCAGCCAGCCCCCCCCTGTATTTAAGGGCGTGCATCATCGCGTTACCTGTGCCCAGAGGGAGAAAGGCAATTGGTGTCCGGGCAGTATCAATGGAATTGATGATGTCAGAAAGGGTCCCGTCGCCCCCGGCCGTTACAAGCACGTCGCAACGGGTGGCAAAATACTGCGCACATTCAGCAAGATCGCTCGCTTTGATCGTATCAAGTCCGTGTATTTCCGCATCCAAAATCTCCGCGACTTCTGCCAGTGCAGCGCGCTTCTGATCGACTGTCATTTTGCCGGACACAGGATTTGTGATAATCGCATATCGCATTTTGGTAATAAATCAAATCCCTGTAATTTCACGGATTTGCTCAATATCCTGTGAATAAAACCCTTACGGGTAAACTCCAGGTAAGGAATTTAGGCGTAAGCCTTTTATGCTGCCACAGGGCATTTACGTTGCAAAGCTTTGGAGGTCCAGATCATAAAACTATCCTCGGAAAGTCAGTTCTGGGCCAGGGGTAAACTCCGGGTAAGGAATTTAGGCGTAAGCCTTTTATGCTGCCCCAGCATATTGAGCTGTTACAATTTCACCAAATTGCACATATTCCGAGACGTTAGTTACAATTTTTGTAACATCTCAAAAAGTTCAGGTGGAGTTTATCCGTGAGGATTTTATAAAAGGCTCACGCCTAAACTCCGAAAGGCTATACAGCTATTGTAATTCCGATCAAGGCATTAATCCGGTTGTGAGCGCCCGAACTTTTTTGAGAACTTACCAATTTTTTCCTTCAACTTCATTGACATACAAATCGTGTGCATTAATATAAGGAAACTTTGTAACTATTCAGGTTGTCAGGTTCACAGTTTCCCGCTGAAAGCGGGATTTCGCCTCACCGCACTGCAAGCGGCATCTTCGAGCGGCGGGGTCGCATTTTTCATATTTCTTGACATAGTTGATGAACCTATGAACGGCAGCAGTTACGCGCAATGTGCCACCCCTCGATATCTCAAAACCGTGCAGTTTTCATCAGTTAACCTTGAACCGTGAACCATTGAACTTTGAACCTGAGTTACGAAACTTTAACACTTAAACTACAAAAAGGTAAAGGGAGGAAAAAATGGATAATGTTGCGAATCAATTGACAGTTTTTATAACCACATACGGGATAAAGGTCATCGGTGCAATTATAATTCTGATTCTCGGACGTATTGCTGCCGGTATTGGGCGAAATGTTGTGAAAAAGGTGCTGGAGAAATCCAAGACAGATCCTGCGGTAGTCTCGTTCGTTGGGAGTATGATATATTTCCTGATTTTAATCTTTGCGGTGCTCGCCGCTTTGGCGAAATTCGGCATCCAGACCGCATCCTTCGTGGCCATCCTTGGCGCGGCGGGTTTTGCCATTGGTTTTGCCCTGCAAGGGTCTTTGGCCAACTTTGCTGCGGGCGTCCTTATCCTTGTGCTCCGCCCCTTTAAAGTGGGAGATTTCATCGATGGGGCAGGAGTGGCTGGTACGGTTAAAGATATTCAGCTCTTTACCACTGTGCTGGCTACACCGGATAATGTCAAAATTATGGTACCAAACGGTAAACTCTTCGGGGACACC
>JAUWMY010000288.1 GCA_030612945.1 Desulfobacteraceae bacterium | reverse complement strand
CTGGGAACAAGGGCAAAAGAAGGCCTTGAACAGGCCAGGGAAGAGGTGGCCCTGCTTCTGGGGTGTCAAAACCATGAAGTAATTTTCACATCTGGAGGTAGCGAATCCAACAACATGGTTTTAAAAGGCCTGATTGATTTCAAGAGGCCTGAAAAATTTCATATTATCACCTCTGCGGTGGAGCACCCCGCAATCCTGAACCCTGTATTATATCTTATGGAGCTGGGGGTTAAGGTAACTGTCCTTCCTGTGGACCGTTTTTGTCGGGTCGATCCGGAGGCAGTCAAAAAAGCTATTTTGCCGCAAACCACATTAATCAGCATCATGCTGGCCAATAATGAGACAGGCACCCTCCAGCCCATAAAAGAGATTTCAGAGATTGGTCGCGAACATGGGATTCCGGTTCACACGGATGCGGCTCAGGCGGTCGGCAAGATGGAAGTGGATGTAAATGACTTGGGGGTCGACTTTTTGACCGTGGCCGGGCACAAGCTTTATGCTCCAAAAGGGATTGGGGCCCTGTATATTCGAAATGGCCAGAATTTAACGCCACTGATACATGGCGCGGGCCAGGAATATGGAAAGCGACCAGGGACAGAGAATACTATCCTGGGTGCAGGTCTTGGCGCTGCATGCAGGATTGCGATAGAAAGGCTCAAAAACGATTTTCAAAACAGGGAAATACTCAGAAATCGCTTGCAGGAACTCCTGTTTGAGGGTCTGGATGATCTGGTACTTAACGGTCACCCTGAGAAGCGGCTTCCCAACACCCTTAATGTCGCTGTCCCTGGCATCGAGGGAGGCTTGATTCTTGAGGGGCTGCCCAAAATTATGGCCTCCACAGGGGCCGCATGCCATGATCGAACAGTCAAGCTTTCCCACGTACTTTCGGCCATGGGTGTGCCCCCGGAAATCGGAATGGGAGCCCTCAGGTTCAGCGCTGGAAGGAGTAATACAATTGAGCAAATTGAAGAGGCCGCGCACTTAATTATCAATCAGGTGAAAAGGATGAGAGATGGGAGACCATAATAGAGAAAAACCGGCACTTCTGATCATAGATATGGTCAAAGACAATTTTGATGAAAGCAAGAACCTGCCCATTACTCCACTGGCCAGGCAAATCATAGGCCCCATTAACGGCCTGATCAGTGCATTTAGAAAAGAGGGTTGGCCGGTTGTTTTTCCTTCGGATGCCTTTCGTAAAGAAGATTTCATATTTAAAGGGCGTATGAAACCACACTCCCTGGCAGGGACCGAAGGCGCAGAGATTGTTGACGAACTGGATCGCAGAGACGATGATTTCTGGCTGCCCAAGCCTGTATTTTCAGCCTTTTTTAAGACCGAACTGGATAAATGGTTGAAGGAAAGAGGAGTGACACTCTGTGCAGTTGCCGGAATCTCTACCCACGTGTGTGTTTTGGCAACTGTACTTGATACTATATCTTATGGTTTCAAGGCAGTCCTGCTGGAGGACTGCACCGCGGCTTTCTCTGAGGTTATTCACGATCAGACATTGAATCTCTATCGCCGCAATCCACTTTACCCCTTGTTGCGAGTCGAAACATCTGCCGAACTGGTGAAAGATTTGACTGAGAAAAAGTAGAAGAAGTTGGGACACAGCATCATAGGGATGGATCATTATTGACACACAAGGCAATTCACCTTATACTGCATTCCCACAAAGAGTAAGTTCTTAAATCATTGGAATTCTTGACATCTTAATTGCATAATCTGGGCTGAGTTCATTGCTATCGATGCGGATATAACATTTCATAATTCATTCAGCCTGTTAAAAATATAGGTTTTTTTATTATTCCACTATTGCAGTACCGGAATGATGTGATGGAGCGAACCGGAGCTAATTTGATAACCACAAGGAGGTGCACATGTTTGAACTAAAAAAGGGTATAGATATTCTCAACAATATCGGCGGAGTAAAGAATGCTGAAGAGGTGGAGAAAGTATTTAGGGATTCAATGGATGATGACAATTTTCAAAAGATCCAAAGGATAAAGAATGAAGAAGCACGGTTGAAAATAGCCAATGCCATAATGATGGGCCAGCCTGACGATGTATTTGTCAATACAGGTACACCTGAAGATAAACAGTTTATCATCGATCTTTCCCTTAAAAAAGGTGAGGAAGCAAAACTTGCCATAAAAGACCATACGATCCACTACGATCTTGCTGATGAACAGGCCCGGATCATTGACCGCACATTCTACATTGCCAATGATGACGAACGCGTAAGTGCACTTGCACAAAGGATCAGCAGAGAGGATGCATACCAATATGTAAAAGAAAATATGACAGGCATTATGAAGGGTATGACCTTTATTGTCGGGTTCTACTCACGCGGTCCGGTTGGAGCTGAAGCGGCAGTTCCAGCTATAGAAGCAACTACTTCAACATATGTCAGTCACAGTGCAGAAATACTCTATAGAAACTGTTTCAATGATTTTGATGATGAGGCCGAAAGGGTCGGTCATTTCTTCACCAATGTGCACAGCGAAGGGCCGAACCGCCCTGAAGACCTGCCAAATGCCCGTGTTTTTATGGACAGGGCGCATCAGACTACCTACAGTACGTTCTGCACCTATGCCGGAAATACCCTTCTGATCAAGAAGGGGAATCATAGGTTTGCAGTCGACAGGGCAACCTATTATAGGCGTGGGAAAGAAATATCCGAACATATGTTCATCACAGGCTTAAAGGGTCCGGGCGGCCGGATTACCTTCTTCGCCGGCGCTGCTCCAAGCGGATGCGGAAAAACCACAACGGCAATGACGGGTGACGAATTTGTCAGTGATGATTTGGCCCAGATTTGGATAGCTGAAGACGGTTCAATAAGGAGCATCAACCCTGAAAATGGTATTTTCGGCATCATAAGAGATGTGAGCTGGGATGACGATCCGATGATGCTCAAGCTCTTTCGCAATGAAAAGGCAGAGATCATCTTTTCCAATCTCCTGATCGATGAAAACAAAAAACCCCACTGGGAAGGCAGCGGAGAAGAACCACCGAAAAAGGGACACAACTTTCAAGGTCAATGGGAAGAAGGCAAGACAGACAAAAACAATAAACCTGTACCCATATCCCATCCGAATGCCCGTTTCACCATCAGTTGCGAAGTGCTTGACAACTACAGTGACAAAATAGAGGACCCGGCTGGTGTGGTTACAACGGTATTTACATACAGCGGCCGAGACAGTGACACTATGCCTCCGGTATGGGTTGCAGAGAGTCTCGATCAAGGTGTGGTAATCGGCGCATCCCTCATATCACAGGCCACTGCAACAGAGGTGGGCGCTACCGGTGTCAAGCGTGCCCCCTGGGCTAATCAGCCTTTTATCCCTGGTGGCCTGGGGGATTATATGCATGCACAGTTTGATTTCTTCAACAGCGACAAGATCAAGGATGAATACCGTCCGATCCTGGCAGGGCTCAACTATTTCCTCACCCACGGTGCGCGAGGCGGAGAAGGAAACAAACTGCTTGGTGAAAAAAAGGATGTACACGTGTGGATGGGCTGGCTTGAAAGGCGTGTACACAACGATGTCAGTGTGATCACAACTCCCATAGGCCTTCTTCCAAAATATGAAGACCTCAAAGAATTGTTTAAGTCACTGATTGACAAAGAATACGACAGAGATCTGTATAACAGGCAGTTTTCACTTTACATCGACAATATCATCAAGCGGATCGACCTCCAGACCGATGCCTACAAAAAGGATGAAAATGTTCCTGACAGACTTTTTAAGATCTATGATGAGCAGAAAAAAGGGCTTCTTGCTCTCAAGGAGAAATACGGCAGTATCGTAACCCCTGAACAGCTTGAAGAGGCTACAGGTTAGCCATCTATATGAGCTAAGATCTTAAAATTACGTGGTACCAGCCACTTAGCACGTGATGTCCCGCCGAGGCGGGACTGGCCTCTGGATACTTGTTGTAGCGAAGCGGAAATCCCGTCTTTAGCGGGAATGTAATAAGGAATGCTTTTTTGTTTTATCCCCGCTAAAGACGGGATCTTCGACCAGCATCCAGCATCTCTACACTATGAGCAATGCAGAAATTCTACCTCTATTAACTTATCGGTTTGAGGCGAAGCTACGCTATCTATAAATAATAAGATCAGGCCGGGTTCTTTAAGAATCCGGCTTTTTTTGTGCAAATCCTAACCCGGATAAACCGGAATTGGGGAATTCCGAATTGAGGAATTAAGGAATTGAAAACAATCTCCCCCCTCAACCTAATTCCTCAATTCCTAAACCCCTGAATTTACTGGCCAACAAGGCTCTTCCTGAAGGAAGAAATTGTGACCATTTTGAATACAATTCAGTTTGTAAGGGCTAAGTGTTGAGTCTTTGGTCCCAATCAAATTCTCGGGCCGTTACCGTAGGTTCCATTCGCTGGATACGACGATCTAGATTATCATATCTCCGTTTCAGGCGGTCAGTTGCCCCTTTTCGTGAATAAACATAACTATCGTAAAACTCTTGTTGATCCGCAGTCTGGATGGGTATTACCGGTTCTGGTTTCA
>JAUWMY010000310.1 GCA_030612945.1 Desulfobacteraceae bacterium | reverse complement strand
TTCTGCAATGAAATCTTTTTTCCCTATCCTTACTAAGATGTCTTTTGCCGTAGTTTTTATCTTAATAGTAACAACTGAGTTAAGAGAAATCTCCTTTATTATGGTTCCCCTGAATCTATTGATTGGTGGGCCAGGAGGCTCATTTCTACAAACATAGATATCATCGGGAGAGAATGCAATCTTGTTGAGCGTTTCGCCCTCCTCCCACACCGTTATTATTGAGAGTCCTTCGCAGCTTGCCTTAACCAGCCCGTTGCCCAGGACCTCGTAATTATCACAATCAAAGATGTTTGGTGATCCTAAAAAATCAGCTACCTTATCCCCGTTTGGGCTAAAGAAAATTTCCCGGGGTGTTGCGATCTGTTCCAATTTACCTGAATCAATAACAGCAATGCGATCGCCCATTTCTTCAGCCTCTTTAAAATCATGGGTCACAAAGATTGTTGTGATGCCGAGTTTTTTTATTATATTTCTAAACTCGATCCTCAGGTACTTCCTAGTCTTCACATCCAGGCTATTAAAAGGCTCATCCAGCATGAGTATGCGTGGAGAAGGAGCAATTGCCCTGGCCAGGGCTACCCTCTGCCTTTCTCCACCGCTCAAGTCCTTGTGGTATCTGCCCAAAAGATGGCTGATATTTAGCAAATTGCACATTTCATCTAATCTTGGCTCAATCTCATCCTGCCCTAATTTTTTTATCAATAATCCATAGATGATGTTGGACCTTACATCAAGATGGGGGAATAGTGCCAAGTTCTGGAATAGATAACCGATTCCCCTCCTACCAACTGAGATTTTATCTATCGGCTCATCATCGAAGAGTACCGATCCTTCATAGGGAGTCAAACCGGAAATAATATTTAACAGGGTCGTTTTACCAGCACCTGTAGGTCCCAGAAGTATCAAAAGTTCCCTGCTTGATATCTTTAAGCTAACATTTCGACAGATAAAATTGCTAATGTTCCTGAGCTCTATAGTCGGCATATTATCTCCATTTGCCGGTTAATCTGTGCTCCATATATATAAAGAACTTTTCAAAAGAGAGACACATTATCGATAGAACTATCAGACAAACGATTATGATATCCACCCTGATCAGGCTCTCTGCCCTCATAAGTAATGCCCCAATACCAGTAGGGATGGCCACCATCTCAGCAGCTATTATTACCCGCCATGCCATTCCCGCTTCCAGTCTCAATCCTGTAAATATATTGGGGAGTGCGAGAGGGAGAATTATTGTTTTTAGGATCTTTATCCGGGATGCACCCAGAGTTTCCGCCACCTTAATGAGATCTTTGGGGACGGCTTTGATACCGGTTACAGTATTATAAAGCACTGGGAAGAATGAACATATGAAAATTATAGCGATCGGCAGCATCTCACCTATACCAAACCAGAGCATCAAGATGGGCAGCCAACCCAAGGCGGGAATTGGATATAAAAGACTGAATATGGGGTGAAGTGCCTTATTTGTGGTTTCATTCCATCCCATCATGATTCCCACCGCTACACCGGCTAAAGAGCCGGTGGAAAAACCCACCAGGACGCGAACCAGACTGCTCAAAAAGTTATTTCCCAAGACCCCGTTGGTTGTCAACCAGTAGAATTCTTGGATTACAGTGGAAAAGGGGGGGAAGAAGAAATGGCCGGGGATAAGCCGCAGGCGGGCTAAAATTTCCCATCCCCCAAGGAATAGGAGTATGGGCAGAATACCCCATGGTTTGGATTCCCTTAGCTTATTATTCATGACGGAGCCATCTCAAATCCAAAATTTCCTCAGCCTTAAAACCCTTTCTTATATACCCTAATTTCACCATATAATCTATGGTATTTTGAATCTCCTCCGGATTAATCTCAGTAGTACAATCCAGTCTTTTGGTCAGAGACTTTAACATAGCCTCAGGGCTGATTTGTAATTTGGCAGCGACCTTTGCTACCTTAACAGGGAAAATTCTTTCCCCGGCCACACTTAACCCGGAAGCAACAATCCGGGCGGCATCCTCCGGGTGTTTGTTAAGCCATTGGGTTGACTGCTCAGTTACCTTAACTAATTTTTTAACTATCTCCGGATGGTCCCTTATCAGGTCTTCCATAACCACCAGGACGCTTCCCTGCATCTCAGGCCAGAGGTTCTGGGCTGTAAGGAGCACCTTGAAGCCTAATTCTTCGGCCATGGTAGGATACTGCTCGCAGATCATACCGGCATCCAGTTGTCCCATTTTCAGAGCCAGAAGCTGCTTGGGAGGATTCATCCTTCTGACTTTTTTCAATATTTTATCTTTGTCGAGATGATATTTTTCCATCATTTTATGCAGTAAGGCATCGGTAGGACTTCCCTCCCTGGTGCAGCCGATTTGGATATCAGGATTTTCCAGGTCTTTGATGCTCTTGATTTTGTCGGGGTTGATCACAAGGCCATAGCCATACTTATGAATACCCGACACTACCTTAATGGGTACTCCGGCATTGGCATAGACGTTAATTGCCGGTATCAAACAAATATAGGCAACCTCAATACCTCCCCTGGCCAGGGCGGCGGCAAGGGCCATACCAGTAACATAACTGTCATAGGTGCGCAAATTTATGCCTTCCTCTCTAAACCAGCCCTTATTTTTCGCTATATGACCGCAGGCAGAATGAGAGGTAAACTCCACTGCCATCCCGATGGCTTTCTTTTCCGTTCTGGTGCTCCCCTTATCTTCCCATTTTCTGGCGGTTTCGGCATCGTTTCCCTCCGCATTTAAACTCAGGCCAAAAATACAAAAAGCAAATGTCAAGGTCAAAAATAATGAGGCTTTTTTACATTTTTTCATCTTATTTCTCCTTTAGATTTTTGTACTATTTTTAAGGTGTAAGTGGCAGAAGAATCTTAATTTCTGGCTCAGATTCCAAAACTCCATTAAAACATAACCTCAGTCATCTCATCACCATACCGTATGCCAGATGGTATAGTAAGCGATAGATCTTTCAAACATCAGGCCTTTCCCCGGGGTTCAAGAGAACAAATACAGGGCCTCGCCTTGTTTCTGCATCTCTTAAAATACAAGCTGCATCCGCACTAAGAACAGATCCTCACTATCGAGCTGCTTTCCGTCTTTTACAATATGTCCGTTAAAATCAGTGCTGGTGTAATTAATCATCGCCCTTACTATGTCAGTGAGGTCCCAGTTTACCCCCAGAGTAAAGGCCTCAGCTTCATCGGTATACTTCGTGGAGTCGGCATAGCCCTTTCTGAAGAGCTCACTGTCTATTGAAAGCGTCTCATATCTGGCCACAAGCTGGATCGCCCCCCATGTACCCTTTCGGGGATCAAAGTTATTCTTAGGTGTGATCCTCCCATACATTCCATCCTCAAAGGGCTGGTGTTCCCCGGTCAAAATATAGCTCAGGCTCACGTAACTACCATCAATATAAAAGTCATCCTTTGTACCATTTGTAGGGTGATAGAGATCATCCAGATTCATCCTTACCCATTCCCCTTTAAGGCTGAAAGCACCAATCATATAGCATAGCTCTCCCCCGTAGCGCGTACGAGCTCCATCATGCAAAATACCATCCTTAAACTGGAAAAAGGCAGTTTCCCCTGCTGTCTGGAATTTCCCGCTCCGGCGCATCTCACCCCTTTCGGCCTCCTGGTTTCCATAGGTTATGCTGCCTCCAATGTGTAGCCCTTTAAGGAATAGATTATTAGAACTATTGAAAGGTGTGAATACAAGCCTTGCCACTACATCCTTATCGTCATTGGTGTCAGAGGTATTTTTACCGGTCCCGTTGAAGATACCCAGGCTATAGTTTAAAACACCTTTTCCCAGATTTCCGTGGAGCATGGCACCGATGTCAATATCAGGCGTGAGGTTGTCTATGGGAAGGGGCATTTCAATGAAATCTTTCCAATCAGCGGGACTATACCACTCAAGAGAAAATGGTTGTTTGAACTGACCGATCCGAAGCTTTGCTTCCGGTAAATAGTTAAAACCCATATAACCATCCCAGAGACATGAACTCCCTTTTCCGAATTCACCTGCTACATTAAAGTCAAGATATTTGTAGACAATGCCTTGTAGCCCCAGCCTCGCGGTTCTCATATAGAAATCGTTGTTTGCTGGGTGATTGGCCTCAAATGACTTGAACTGGCCCTGTAATTTCATATAGGGCTGAAGTTTGAAGTTCCCATCCGGGGTTTCCAGGGAAAACCCCTTTTTGAAACCTACTCTTGGTTTTTTGGACTCCTTGGCTCTTTCCTCCTCTACCTTCTTTTTTAGCTCTTCATACTTTTCAGTGGTGATAGTCCCCTTTTCCTTAAGTATCTCCAGGATATCCTCTTCCACTGACTTCTCTTC
>JAUWMY010000384.1 GCA_030612945.1 Desulfobacteraceae bacterium | reverse complement strand
TCCCCTTTGTAAAAGGCGGGAGCCGCAAAATCAGGGGCCGTTGTTCCAACCTTAACTGATGACATAACTACCTCCTTTTCGTTTTTTGATTCTTCTCCAGCGGTTTGTTCCTTCTCCGGCTCACCAACAGTCGCTCCTGTCGGCTTGCCGCAACCAACCTTCAGCTCTTTCATTTCTTCACCTCCCCTATTCTCCTTTGGAAAATAATGTACTACGCCTAAAATGTGATAACATCAAAACCTTCTTCCCTATAGCGGGCAATCCCCGGATGACCTTTCATATCACCCAGGAGTTTCACGCCTTCGGCCTTCACTGCCTCCAAAGTGCCCATTTTATGTGAACAGGCCTGGCAGGCCCCGTCTATAAGATCAAGCCCCCTGGCCTTCTGGTAAAGCTCATACATAGGATTGCCTTCCTTTGCCAGTTCCGGGATAAGCTTGGTGGCAGAGCCCTCAATGACGATTTTGACGTCATACCCCCTTTCCTTCATATCCAGGGCATTCAAGAGTACATGGATAAAACACATGAAATCCCCATTAAAGGCAAACAACGCTACTTTTTTCATTTATTTCTCCTTTTTATAGCTAATACCAAAACGAAAACCTCGAAATATGGTTTTCGGACTTACCCGGAAATTTTCACGCTCAGATTGCTTTCTTTTTTGAATCCAAAATTCGCAATCCAAAATCCAAAATCGTGCCTGAACGGGGTTTTCCTTCAGGCACCAACTATTCCTCGGGCAGTGCCTTAGCGATCTTTTTGCCGAGATCGTAGCAGGCATCTATACCTCCATCATCGGGCACATAATTGATTCTGACACCGGGATCGATGATATCAAATTTCATCTGTTCAAATTCGCTATTTATCAGTTTAACAGCCTCTCCGCTCCAGCCATATGAACCGAAGGCGGCCGCCACCTTATTCAGAGGCTTTAGCCCCTTCATATATGTCAAAAAGTCGCTCACTGTGGGAAAGAGCCCATTGTTTAAGGTAGGTGACCCCATAACAATTGCCCCTGCATCGACTACTTCGGTTATGATATCACTTCGGTGGCAGGTCCTTAGGTGCATGGGGCGGGCCTCCACCCCTTCCTCGGCAAGGGAGGCCACAATGGTTTCGGCCATGGTCTCTGTGCTGTGCCACATTGTATCAAAAATGACAACTGCTTTTCTCTTGGGCTTCTGCAGACTCCATTCCACATAGCTATTGATAATCTTTTCAGGATCTTTTCTCCAGATAATGCCATGATCAGGACAGATCATGTCAATGGCCAGCCCCATCTCTTTCACCTTGTCCACCAGTTTGAGTATCAAGGGGGCGTAAAGGAGCAGGATGTTGGCAAAGTACTTCTTTGCATGGGGCATAATCGCCTCTCCAACTTCGTCATCAAACCTTTCAACTCCTGCATAGTGCTGTCCAAAACCATCGCTGGAAAAAAGGATCTTATCCTCATTTACATAGGTAAACATGCTATCCGGCCAATGGAGCATCCTGGTTTCCAGGAAAGTGAGGGTTCGCTTTCCCAGGCTCAATTCCCCTCCATTTTCCACCGGCTGATAATTCCACTTCTGTGAAAAATGCCGTGAGATATTTTTGTGGCCCATCTTGGAACAATATAGAGGCTTGTCCTCACCAATCCTGTGCATAACCCTGGGCAGAGCCCCTGTATGATCCATTTCGGTGTGGTTGCTGATCACATAATCAATCTTTTTTGGATCCACTAACTGACTGATGCTCGCAATCAGCTCATCTGCAAATTCCTTTTTCACAGTGTCAATAAGCGCAATCTTTTCATCCATAATCAGGAATGAGTTATAGGTGCTTCCCTGATAAGTGGAATACCCGTGAAAATCCCTGATGTTCCAATCAATTACGCCCAGCCAGTAAATGCCCTTTGAAATTTCAACCGGTTTCATTTTTTTTCTTTCCCTCCTTAATAGTTCTTCGAAATTCAATTTTTGATTATCTTGATTTAAAGCTTTTTACACCCCTGTGTAAAGAAAAAACGTAACCGTTCACGGGTTCAAAGGTTCAAAGTGTGAACGCTTACGAAAAAACATAAGGAGGCACTACCGCCCTATTTTTTTCAAGGCCTCTTTTGCTAAGTCCTTCACCTGGTAGATCGTAATCTTGCGGTCTCTGTAAATCGCAATTCTATCATCATCGTTTAAAAGTCGTTCCATTTGTGAACAAGCCTCTCTTGCGCCCAGCAGCCCAAGGGCCCACACAGTCAATCCCCTTAGCGTGGCGTTCCGGGATTCCAGGAAGCGCAGCAGATGTGGAACAGCATCCCGAATCAACTTCGGTCTTACCTGTGCCACCCGGCAGATACCCCAAAGTGAGCCTTCCTGCAAGGGTTCGTGTTCAAGGAAGTTACCGTCCTCTCTGATGTAGGATCCCAGCGCCCGGGCATACTCCCTGGCAAGCCCTCCATGACCGGCTATAATCTCTCCCATTGCCTCAGGACACCCCCAGCCAATACCACCCGATTCATCATTTAACTGCCACATCAGCCTCCGCATAATCACACGGGCCGACTCCATGTCTTGATCTGCGAGATTTGACACAACCGCCCCAAAGGCAGTTACCGTGGCCCATTTTATTTTCGAATCGGTACTGAGAAGAAATGAAAATAGGGGGTTAATCACCTTTCGAGCAGGCAATTTACGCAGGGTACCCAGATCCTGCTCAAAATTATTTGAAGAAACAAGTTCCAGGACCTTCTCCTTAAACTCCCTGCCGCTTATCTTACCGGTTGCCATATTCCCTGCTATCCTTTAACATTCCGGCCATGAAAATATTCTTCCTCCTGCTCTTCTGGAGCCTCTGGTACGTAAATTTTTCCGCTCGCACAGTCATTTCTCCTCTTCTACCCATTATCGAAGACGAGTTCGCGATCAGCCATGCCGTGGCTGGCAGCATCTTTTCCTTCTTATCCGTAGGCTATACAATTACCCTGCTCCTTTCGGGGGTGCTATCCCCCCGCATTGGCTACAAACGTTCAATTATACTGGGTTTTTTGATTTTGATGACGTCACAATTTTCCCTAAGATACACTACAACTTACGCTTCCCTTGCGGTTGCATCCCTGTTTATCGGGCTCGGAGCAGGCATATACTTGCCCAGCGCCATTCCCCTGATAACAGCAGTTTTCGGACGTGAGCACTGGGGAAAGGCCATTGCCTTCCATGAAACGGCTGCTTCCTTCAGCGTTTTCTCCATTCCACTGCTGACAGCCATTGCCCTGCGCTTTCTCAACTGGAGGACTATCTTTATTATTTTAAGTGCAGCCGGCCTGATTGTTTGTGTTTTTTTCTTCATCTTTTCTCCAGATCCCAGCCCTCAGAAGGGAGAAAGAGTCCGGTTTTCAAGTGTGTTGCGTCGCAGGGATTTCTGGATCATGGCAATCCTCTGGGTTTTCGCCGCCTCCTGCGCCCTCGGCCTCTACAACGTAATTCCCCTATTTCTCGTCAAAGAGAACAGGATGAGCCTGGAAACGGCCAATACTATTTTTGGTTTTTCCCGCATCGGGGGCTTTTTTGTTGCTATAACTGCTGGTTTTCTTGTTGATCGGTATAGGG
>JAUWMY010000100.1 GCA_030612945.1 Desulfobacteraceae bacterium | reverse complement strand
GTGAAAAGATAGGCGTGGGGTATCTTTTCTCTGGCCATTACCTGGGCCAAAAAACTCTTGGCTCTTTCCTGGCCCAATATTTGAGAAAATGACATTAGGAACCCCTCACCATTATTTCATCTTTGAAAACCACGTCCTATGTGCCTGGTCAGAGGTCATCGGCTTTGTGGAATAATTTCAAATGTCAAAATCCAAATGACAAATCAAATCCGAATGACTAAATGCCCAAACCCTCAATCCAATAAGCAAAATGCGCTATTGAGATATAAATGGCTCAACGTGTCTGAATATTAACTCTTCCAATTCGTCCTCTTTCAATGTGCCATCAACAACTACAAATCGTTCGCGATCCTCCATGGCCATATGGAGATATCCTTCCCTTACGGTCTCATGAAAATCCTTTTTCTCCCTTTCAAACCTATCCTGCCCTTCCTGGAATTGGATCTTATTCCGCTTTAAAGCCCTTTCAAGGCCGACCTCTACCGCACAGTCAATAAGGAAGGTGATGTCAGGCCGGATTCCGGGAGAAGCCTTTTCATTCAGAGTAACTATCAGCTTCATGTCGAGCCCACGCGCATAGCCCTGGTAGACCGTTGTTGCATCGAAAAAACGGTCACACAAAACCCACTTTTCCTGCTCCAGCGCCGGCTTAATTACTTCTTCTACATGCTGCGCCCTGTCAGCGGCGTATAGTAAAAGTTCAGCCAAAGGTGAAAGGTGCTGATTTCGGGAGTCTAAGAGGATAAGTCTGATTTTCTGACCCACGGTTGTCCCACCGGGTTCCAGGGTAAAAACCAATGGAACCGCCAACTCCCTTAAACGATTAACGAGGCGTTTGGCCTGAGTGGACTTGCCGCACCCCTCTATGCCCTCAAAGGTAATAAACAAAATTCGCTCCGTGACTGTAAGGTGTCAAGTGATTCAAAGTAAAATTTAGTATAGATAAAAAGAGATGGCAGATCAAGAGACAAAAACGAACAAATCACATTAGGGCTTGAATTATAACCCTAAAAGGGTCGAAACATGTAGATAAGATAGACTCGAATGACAAATATCAAAGCTCAAATTTCAAATGAATGTCAAATGCTAAAAAATGTATAACTCAGGTTCAACGTTCCATGGTTCACGGTTCAAGGTTAACTGATGAAAACTGCTCGGTTTTGACATATTGAGAGGTAGCATATTACTCTTATTGATAAGTTGCGAAAAAGACAAATAACTGATCGTTTTGGAAAATATTTTAACATTGGGGTTTTGGATTTGATTTGACATTTGGATTTTGTCATTTGGGCTTAGTCCCGTCGAGGCGGGATTAGGCACTTGTTTATTATGCCCAGCACCAATTGAGCTTCTGACGCAAAAAAAATGCCTGGAAAAATCAAATTTGGATTGCTATAATAGTGTGAAGACAATACTTAAAAAGCCATAGATCAACAGATATGGAAGGAAGAACGTATCCTTTTGCCATCGGAAAACAAAACCCCTCAAGTCTACTCTGTAAGCGAACTCACCGAAAAGCTCCAGGCACTTCTTGAAGATCACTTTGACTTTGTTTGGGTAGAAGGCGAAATATCCAATTTCAGCAAGCCCGCTTCAGGGCACTATTACATGGTGCTCAAAGACGAAAAGGCCCAGATCCGAGCTGTCATGTTCCGCCTTCAGGCCCGTTATCTCAAGTTTCTTCCTGAAAACGGCATGAAGGTAATTGCACAGGGAAGGCTTACTGTATATGCGCCACGGGGAGAATATCAAATCATTCTCGATTACCTGGAGCCAATGGGTGTAGGCGCTCTGGCCCTGGCGTTTGAACAGCTCAAAAAAAAGCTTGCCAGCCAGGGAGTTTTTGATAAAGAGATCAAAAAGCCCCTTCCTTTTCTTCCCCAACGAGTGGCTGTCATAACATCGCCCACCGGAGCAGCAATTCGTGACTTTCTAAAAATCATCCGCCGACGATTTGCCAATATCGAGATAATTATTGTACCGGTCAGGGTCCAGGGGGAGGAATCCACTACAGATATGGTCGAAGCCCTGGATTTGGTCAACCGTGAGCTCAACGTCGACGTTATTATCTTGACACGTGGAGGTGGCTCCCTTGAAGACCTGTGGGCCTTTAACCGGGAGGAGCTGGCCCTGGCCATTAGAAATTCCCATATTCCGGTCGTTTCTGCGGTGGGTCACGAAATAGATTTCACAATCGCTGACCTTGCTGCCGATTTCAGGGCCCCAACGCCCTCCGCAGCCGCTGAACTCCTGGTGGTTGAAAAGGAAACCCTGTTGAATCGTTTGAATGACATGCAAAACCGGTTGGTCTCGGGAATTGGGCGGAATCTGAAAGAACTGAATCAGGATTTGGATCGTTTGGCAAAAAGGGTCAAAGACCCGCGAAAACGCCTTGCTGATACCTGGATGCGCCTTGATGAAATTCATACCAGACTCGCCCGGGTGATGGACCTGATTGTCCGCGACAGACGAATCAGATTGAGCATGGAAAAACGTTCACTGCTTCTTCATTCTCCCTTAAATGTGATGGTATCCATAAAGCAGCGGCTGGATTTTCAGAGAAACTCCCTCGGCTATGCCATGAATAGTTGTCTCGGAGAAAAGCAGGTGTCACTTTCTCTTTTAGAAAAAAGGATAAAGGACCTTAGCCCCCTTTCAATCCTTAACCGGGGATACAGTATTACCCGAAGATTGCCAGAGAAAATAGTTTTGAGAGATGCTTCGCATGTAAAAAGAGGGGAACGGATTCAGGTGCTGCTTGCAAAAGGCGGGCTAGAATGTCGAGTAGAAAAACTTGAGCCCGATTAGTGACAGATTGAGGGATTTAGGACCTTAGGAATTATTTTTGCGCATTTTGTGGCAAAAAATTGTATTGGGCTATTTTCACTATCTTCAAATGATTGAATATTTAAGGAATTCTTTCCATTACAAAAGAACTATCATAAAAATGAAGGAGCAAGCCGACTTCGCCATAGTGGCCTACGGCTACGACGGCTGAAAGCGCCATCCACAAATATTCAATTGGCAATAGTCAATAGTCAATTCCGGCGTGTCCGGGTTAGGATATCTTATTCCCATTTGACAGCAAGACGACCTCATTATAAAGTATTTAAAGTAAATGGAGGAATGATGGCTGAAAAGAAATTTGAAAAGGCAATGCAGCGATTGGAAGAAATCGTACAGGGTCTCGAAGAAGGAGATTTGTCCCTGGAAGATTCCCTCAAGGCCTTCGAAGAAGGGATGAAACTGCTCAAATTCTGTTCCAACAAGCTGGAAGAGGCTGAGCAAAAAGTGACACTCCTGGTTAAGGAAAGCGATGGGAAGCAGGCGCAGGTCCCCTTTGAGCTTGAGGAAGAAAAAAATGCCGAGTAAAGACCAATTTGATCTCAAGTCCTATCTCAGTGGGAAAAAGGCTATTGTAGACAGGGCGCTTGAAATCTATATACCTGAACCTGAGGGGCCGGCATCCGATTTGATAAAGGCAATGAAATATAGCCTGTTCGCAGGAGGTAAAAGATTAAGGCCTATCCTTTGCCTGGCTGGAACGGAGGCCGTGGGCGGAACTGAAACGGATTGCCTTGCTGTGGCATGCGCCCTTGAGTTGATCCACACATATTCCCTCATTCACGATGACCTCCCCATGATGGACGATGACGACTTGAGGAGGGGAAAGCCTACCAGTCACAAGGTTTTTGGGGAAGCGGTGGCGCTTTTAGCTGGTGACGGATTGCTCACCGAGGCCTTTAACCTGCTGACAAGGACCGATCTAACGAAGGATGTGGCTCCCCAGGTGATGCTTAAGGTGATAAGTCTCATTTCCCGTGCTTCCGGATATAATGGCATGGTGGGAGGACAGGTTGTTGACATTCAATCCGAAAGAAAATCGCTTGATTTTCCCCTTGTGGAGTTTATACATACTCATAAAACAGGTGCACTGATTACAGCCTCTG
This sequence comes from Desulfobacteraceae bacterium, assembly GCA_030612945.1. Classification (GTDB taxonomy): domain Bacteria; phylum Desulfobacterota; class DSM-4660; order Desulfatiglandales; family Desulfatiglandaceae; genus 4484-190-2. The sequence goes on along the minus strand of JAUWMY010000100.1, from coordinate 3,871 downwards.
TCACTTCAGGGGCCATGCTGGGACGCGGGGACGAATCCCAGGTCCGCGCAATCACCTCCTATGGCCGGAAGATAGGTCTGGCCTTCCAGGTTTCCGATGATATCCTGGATATTGAGGGGGACAGCAATATCATGGGGAAAAAGGTCGGGGCTGATCAGGAAAAAGGGAAAACAACCTATCCCTCGGTTCTCGGCTTGGAAAAGTCTAAAGAAATACAGTCCGAACTGGTTGAAGAAGCAATTGAATCCCTGCGAATATTTGATCACGCGGCAGAACCCCTGCGGCGGATTGCCCTATACATTATTGAGAGAAAGAAATGAGTAATTCCAAAACAAATGATAGCCTGTTAGAAAATATAAATAGCCCGGCAGACCTCAAAGACCTTTCTATTCGTGATCTTGGAGGCCTGGCCAATGAAATCCGCCAGAAGATCATTGAAACTGTATCCAAGACCGGCGGACACCTTGCTCCCAGCCTGGGCGTTGTTGAACTGACCATTGCGCTCCATTATGTGTTCAATGCGCCGGAAGATAAGATCATCTGGGATGTGGGTCATCAGGCATATGCCCACAAGCTGATTACCGGGAGAAGAGACCGGTTTCACACCTTGAGGACGTACGGAGGTATCAGCGGATTCCCTAAACGGGAAGAAAGCCCTTACGATTCGTTTGATACCGGGCACAGCAGCACCTCTATTTCTGCGGGCCTGGGTATATCTACTGCAAAGGGTCTCAAAGGGGAGAAAAGCAAGGTTATTTCAGTGATTGGCGATGGCTCTATGACAGCCGGCATGGCCTTCGAAGGACTCAATCAGGCCGGGCATCACGAGAAGGACCTGATCGTTGTCTTGAATGATAACGCCATGTCCATATCACCTAACGTGGGATCCTTTTCCTCTTTCTTGAGTCGCAAGATGACCGGCAGGCGGTTTGTCAATTTAAAGAAAGACCTGGAGGGCTTCATAAAATCCCTGCCAGGTGTTGGCGAAAACATCCTTAGTTTGGTGCGCAAAAGCGAAGATTCTTTTATCACTTTTTTTACTCCCGGCATGCTTTTCGAGGCCTTTAAATTCAAATACATAGGGCCTATCAGAGGACACCGTATCGATCGCCTCATTGAGGCCTTCAACAATACACTCCACCTGGAAGGTCCGGTTTTAGTGCATGTGCTCACGAAAAAGGGGAAAGGATACGAGCCAGCTGAAAAAGACCCGGCACACTTCCACGGGGTTGGTTCATTTGAGATCCCCACGGGCTCCACTCCAAAGGACAGGACCAAGCCTTTGCTATCTTATACTGAGATCTTTGGGAACACCATGGTAGACCTCGCGCGAACCAATAAAAAACTGTTTGCCGTTACAGCAGCCATGCCTGAGGGGACCGGGTTGTCAAGATTTGCCGAACAGTACCCTGAACGATTTATGGACACGGGGATCGCGGAACAACACGCAGTCACCTTCGCTGCGGGTCTTGCCACGGAGGGTTTTAGACCGGTCGTGGCGATTTACTCTACTTTTCTACAGAGGGCCTTTGATCAGGTTATCCATGACGTATGCCTGCCCAACCTGCCGGTTATTTTCGCCATTGATCGTGGTGGGCTTGTGGGAGAAGACGGGCCTACCCATCATGGTCATTTTGATATCACTTATTTGCGCAGCCTGCCAAATATGACCGTCATGGCCCCCAAAGATGAAAACGAACTAAGGCAAATGCTCTACACGGCCTTGAAACACCCAGGTCCCGTTGCTATTAGATATCCAAGGGGCAAAGGCCTCGGAGTCCCAATTGACACAAAGTACCAGAAAATCCCTATAGGTCAGTCAGAGACCCTCAGGGAAGGCAAAGATCTGCTCATTTTGGCCCTGGGAAATATGGTCTATCCTTCCATGGAGGCAGCTGCTGATTTAGAAAAGGAAGGATTGTCTGTTGGCGTTGTGAACTGCCGTTTTGTAAAGCCACTTGACCCGGGGCTGGGGAAGCTTTCAACCTCAATTGGCAGGGTTTTGGTAGTGGAAGAAAATATAAGACAGGGTGGGCTTGGCGGGGCGGTCCTGGAGCTATTTAGTGATTTGGGCATAGTAAATGTCCACATGAGACGAATTGGTCTGCCCGACAAGTTTGTGGAGCATGGAGCGTCTCCACTTTTGAGGGAAATATACGGCCTTGATACCACCGGGATTTTAAAGGAGGCGAGGGATTTCTGCCAACAGGCCCAAAAACAGTAAAATACGATTGGATCAACTGTTAATACAAAGGGGTCTGGCCGAGAGTCGCGAAAGGGCTAAGGCCATGGTCATGGCAGACCTTGTGCAGGTCAACGGGTTTCCGGTTGACAAGCCGGGGCGTCTTATACCGACTTCGGCCTCCATCGTCACGAATAAGGTTTCCCCGCCCTATGCAAGCCGGGGCGGCCTGAAGCTGGAAGCGGCCCTGAACCATTTTCCAGTGATAATTAAAGGTCAGGTTCTGCTGGACGTAGGTGCTTCCACAGGTGGATTTACAGACTGTCTTCTTAAGCACGGGGCCTGTAAGGTTATCGCGGTAGATGTGGGTTACGGGCAGCTTGATTGGGGCCTGCGAAAGGACCACCGGGTCAAAGTCCTTGAAAGAACAAATATCCGCTACTTAAAACCCTGCGACATAGAAGAAACGATCGACGGAGCGGTCATTGACGTTTCCTTCATATCACTCAGGCTTGTGGTCCCTCCGGTCTCTGATCTCCTCCGAAAACATGCTTTTATAATTGCCCTGATTAAACCTCAGTTCGAGGTTGGAAAGGGGCAGGTGGGCAAGGGAGGAGTGGTGCGGGATCCACAACTCCATCAGCAGGTTGTTGATGGTCTCTGCGATTTTTTTAAAGATTTCGGTTGGACCGTGATGGGGCATATCCCATCCCCACTCCTTGGCCCCAAAGGGAACCGCGAATTCTTGATCCACCTCACCCGATAGACATACAAATCCCTTCCGTTAGAAAAGAACCGGCCTTTTTCTCCTAATAACTACCTGAAGAGATGGGGAGTCTTAAGTTTTCGAAATGAAAACTACGCAGCCCTGCGTTTCGAAGCCTTAAGGGGATTTAGTTTCCCGTTTCCTTTATCGCTGGCAGTCTTCAAATGTGTGGCCATATTGCAGTTTCCATGACGCCATTTGGAGGCAGGATCGGGAAAGGAGAGGCAATATTTACCGGTGGGGAAATCTTTGACTTTCTGACAACCTTCACATTGCTCAACTACGGTGTGGCAGGTACCACCATTAAACTCGCAGCCTTTCTTGTTCATGAAAAAACACTCATACCCTTCTTTTACGCTTGTACAAACCATTTTAATCACGTCCTTTCTTAAAAAATTTATAATTGCGAACCGATTTTAGTACCTTGCAATTTTGTTGTTGTCAAGTAAAATAGCCACAATAATTGAATTTTCAAGGTAAAAAAAGCTGGCCCCAGGAAAAACCCAAGGAATTCGGCGAAAACTTGCCTTTTCAGGCCTCATATTTTATGATGAAATGTTTTGTTAATCAGCAAAGTGGAAGCGATTGGGTTTTCATTAATATTTTGGCCTTTTAGAAAGTGAGTATTGAAATGAAGAGAATTGGATTTGTGTCAACCCGTATATCAGGTACAGACGGTGTTACGCTTGAGACCTATAAATGGTACCAGGTCTTGGAGCGAAACGGTTATGAGTGCTATTTTTTCGCAGGAGAGTTGGACGTTCCCCCTGAACGATCATTTTTGGAGCCAAAAGCCCATTTTGAGCACCCTGAGATCCTTGAACTTCACCAATCCTGCTTTGGAACACAAAAGCGTGAACCGCAACTGACAAAACATATTCAAGAACTTAAAGATCATCTTAAATCCAAGCTCCGTAAATTTT
>JAUWMY010000537.1 GCA_030612945.1 Desulfobacteraceae bacterium | reverse complement strand
CAACTGTCATTCCACCTGCTTCAAGAATGGCTTTGATGTTTTCCAAGACCATCCGGGTCTGTACTTCTATGTCGCCCTCCACAAGATTGCCTGTTTTGGGATCCAAGGGGATTTGACCTGAAATAAAGAGCAGGTTGCCATGCTTTATTGCTTGCGAGTATGGTCCTACTGCTGCCGGTGCATTTTTTGTGGATATTGTTTCTTTCATTAGAGTGTCCTCCTTCATATAGAAACATCAGATAGAATTTCACTTTCTCGATTTACAATTTCACTTTCCATATGTTTTATCTCTTCTCTGATTTCTTCAACAAAATTCGTGTCTTTTATTGACACCAAATTGATTTTAACATTATACAAGGCAGAAAGAGCAGCGGTCCGAGCCATCATAACTGCTACCGTAGCGTCTGTGACGGCATTTTTGTTTCCCTGTCTTACTGCCTTCCCAGCCAATCCAATGATCTTGAAGGCATCTCTGGCCACATCCAGAGGAACCAAGGTAGCATTTATCAATGCCTCCTGAATAGCCCCCTCCCTGTTTTTTCGTTCCTGTTCCGTGCCTTTGGGCAATTTAAACGCTGCCATAACATCATTATAGGCATTTGAATCCTTATCAATGTATCTGATGAGCCTTTCTCGATATTGAAAGGCATCCTTTGCGATATCTTCCATCTCTTCTTCCAATGCCTCATAACCTTTTTTACCGATAGTCAGATGCGCCACCATTTCGGAAAGGCTTGCCGCAATGGCCGCACTCAACGCGGCGATACTGCCGCCTCCGGGAACCGGAGAATTTGATGCGGTCTTTGCCAGAAATTCCTTTATGCTTAAGTCTGCTAACGCCATATTATTCATTCTTCTCCCTATCAAAAACTAAGTTTCCATCTTTTACGACTTTTTCAACAGCACTCACCCCGACATGGTACGGTATATATTCATAAGAAGGAAACTCAAGGACGACCACGTCACCCTTCTTACCAACATCTATACTTCCAATTGCATCTTCCCTATTGAGTGCTGCTGCCCCATTAATCGTCAATGCAGTAATGGCTTCTTCCGTGGTTATATTCATATAAAGAGTAGCCAAGGCAAAAATTAGAGGTATTGACTCCGAAAAACAGCTTCCCGGGTTTAGGTCCGTTGCCAGTGCTACTGCACAATTATTATCAATCATGTATCGACCCCTCGCATACGGCTCCCTTAAGCTGAATGCCGTTCCCGGAAGCAATGTGGCTACAATGCCTTTTTCTGCCATATCATGGATACCTTTATCGGATGCCTGGAGTAGATGGTCTGCTGAAACAGCGCCTAACTCCGCAGCCAGCTCAGCCCCGCCCAGTTGGACAATTTCGTCTGCATGAATCTTCAGTTTGAATCCCATCTCCTTTGCCCGGCTTAACAGCCTTCTGGCCTGTTCCACCGAGAAAACATTTTTTTCACAAAAAACATCGCAAAATTCTGCAAGTCTTCTTTCAGCGACTTCGGGCATTACGCGGTCAATCAAATAGTCGATATAGATATCTTCTCTTCCTTTATAATCCTTTGTCACCGCATGAGCGCCTAAAAATGTCCTGACAATATCAATTGGATGCCCGTTATCCAGGTCCGCCATCACTTCCAGTTGTTTCAGTTCAGTATCATGATCCAACCCATAACCGCTTTTTCCTTCAACCGTGGTCACGCCAAATGACAGCATTGAATCCAACCGCTTTTTTCCCGCTTCAATTAATTCATCCTTTTTGGATTCCCGGGTTGCAAGAACTGTATTCAAAATTCCCCCACCACGTTCCAGTATTTGCATATAGCTGTCGCCGCGAAGCCTCCATGAAAACTCTTCGGCCCTGTAGCCCCCAAAAACAAAATGGGTATGTGAGTCTACAAATCCGGGTAAAACAGCTTTCCCCCTGGCATCTATTACAGAAAATCTGCTTTCATCGAAATCAGATATGGTATCCCCTGTTTTCCCAACAGCCCTGATAATACCTTGTTCAATAACAACAGCTCCGTCATTAATAATTTGCAGATCAGACATGTCTTTTCCACGTTTGGCTTTAAAACCGCTGCACGTGACCAACTGGGAAGCATTTTTTATG
>JAUWMY010000550.1 GCA_030612945.1 Desulfobacteraceae bacterium | reverse complement strand
TGGATAATCAGGAAATGGCCTTGAAACTGGAACCCCTTGATCTTTCCGATATGATAAATGAGCTTCTAAAACGGTCTGAGCCTGCCATCAGCCATATGGGCTTGCGCGTCATGACGGTCCTGTCGTCCGATCAACCCGTTTTCGGTGAGAGGGATTCCATAAAGACTGCGCTCTCAAACATCCTCGACAATGCCGTTAAGTTCACGCCAGAGAAGGGCCATGTGACAATAAAAATGCATTTGGAAAAGGATTTTCTTATTATCAGTGTCACAAACGCATTTGAGAAATTGTCTAAGGAGGAATTGACCAGGATTTTCGAACCATTCTATCGCACCGAAATATCCCGCGCAGCCGGATCAGGGTTGGGCCTGGCCATCACCAAAAAAGTCATTGAAAGGCACGGCGGAACCATTGAAGCCGTAAATTCGGATGAGGGATTGAAAATCCAGATACGCCTTCCGGCAGGTCAGTCGGAGAGAGGAATCTAATGGGGAAATTATGAAAATTATGGGATTACTGCAAAGCCTTATTATTCTTCTGGCTGTTTCCCTTTTTTGTACGGATTCAAAGGCTGAACCCCAACTCTGGAAGATGCTTGATGAAGGTCTTTATTTGGGGGAATTTGCTTCTACGCTAAAGTCCCGTATCTCTAACTTTCCAATAACCATCCTGAAAATTAATCCGGAATTCTATTCCTTTAAACTCCTGTGTGCCTCAGAGCATGACGGTAATATGAGGACAGCAAAACAGTGGTGCAATGAATTTGGCCTTTTGGCAGCCATCAATGCGAGTATGTATAAGGACACAGACCCGCTTAAAAGCACAGGGTATATGAAGAACTATAACCATATTAATAACCCTCATATCAATCCAGCTTTCGGGGTATTTATGGTCTTTAATCCGATTGATTCTTCCATGCCTGAGTCACGGTTTGTTGATCGGCGGCTTCAGAAAGAATGGAAGGCTCAGATAGAAAAATATCATACCGTGGTTCAGAACTATCGTATGATAAGTAAAGGGAAAAGGAGGGGATGGCCTCAGCAGCAAAAACTGTACAGCACGGCTGCCGTGGGGATGGATAAAGATAACAACGTCTTGTTCATCCACAGCCCGTCGCCATATTCGACCCATGACTTTATTAATATTCTTCTCTCACTTCCCATTGACATTGATAGCGCCATGTATCTCGAAGGCGGGCCCGACGCTACATTGTATATTGGCCCAAAGGATATACAGACTAAGAGCGAAGGACGGGATGGGACTTTATTCGGGAAAAATTTTGGCGACCTATCGACTTTTACCCTTCCCAATGTAATTGGAATTGTAAAACGAAAATAGGTCTGCTTGCCACCATTTATGAGTGAATTGACAGACTGGGGGTAGTTTTGGTAAAGGTTCATACATGACAAATGTGATATGGGCTTTTTTATGCTAATTAAGTTTTGAGGATACTCTGATGGCCGCAAAGCCAACCCGCGAAGAATTGGGGAAAAAGGTCAAGGACTTAGAGCATGAAGTAGAAAAGCTAAGGGGAGCTGTGTGGGAGCAGCAGGAGTCCGAACGGGAAAAAGAGGCCATTCTCAACAGTCTGGTAGAGCATGTTGTACATGAAGACAAGGAAATGAAGGTTCTATGGGCCAACCGGGCTGCCTGTGAATCATCGGGTCTTACATGTGAGCAACTGATTGGGCGCCACTGCTATGAGGTGTGGCTACAGCGAAGTGATCCCTGTCCGGACTGTCCGGTCGTAAAAGCCATGGAAACGTGCCAGCCGCAAGAGATAGTGAAATATACACCTGACGGCAGGGCCTGGTTTATTCGGGGCTATCCGGTGCGAGATGCAAATGGCAACATTATAGG
>JAUWMY010000357.1 GCA_030612945.1 Desulfobacteraceae bacterium | reverse complement strand
AAGGGGGATTGAGGCCTGCCCTGGCGCGATTTTTTGGCAATATGTCGTAATCTAACGAATCAGTTATGTTCGATCAGCCACTCTCACAACGTATCAAGGCCAGGTCTGGGCCAGGGGGGATTTTTTAAATTCAGCCCGAACTTATTGAGCAGTTACATAATTATTCGTTTAGGAGGACCAGTAGATGAAGGTAATCGGCCTTATTGGCGGAATGAGTTGGGAGTCTTCATCTGAATATTATCGGCTGATCAATCAAGAGACAAGAAAACAGCTGGGTGGATTAAACTCGGCAAAAGTTTTAATGTACAGTGTCAATCATCATGAAATAAATGAATTGGAACATAAGGATCTGTGGGCGGAATTGATTGAAATTATGGTAGAATCAGCTCGCAGGCTGGAAAAAGGCGGCGCCGACTTCATCCTGATTTGCTGCAACGCCATGCACAAGATTGCCGAACAGATCCAAAGCTCCATCGAGGTTCCGCTGATTCATATTGCCGATGCTACAGCAGAGGCAGTCAAACGCGCACGGCTATTGAACGTAGGGCTTTTAGGAGCCAAAGCGGTGATGGAAGAAGAATTTTTTAAAAACAACCTGGTCTCCGCCGGTCTCAAAGTCCTCATACCTGCTGAAAATGATCGTGAATTCATAAACGATGTGATTTTCAATCAGCTTGCCTATGGAAAAATCGTCGAAGAATCCAGAGAAAGAACCATCAAAATAATCAAGAGTCTGAAAACAGCAGGTTCTCTGGGTGTTATTTTGGGATGTACCGAGCTTCCGTTGTTAATTCGGGAAGAAGATAGTGTGCTGCCATTGTTTGACACTTTAAGGCTTCACGCCCAAAGAGCCGTAGATCTGGCACTGGCGAATTAGCCTCACTTTTGAGCCAGTTGCAATTCTAACCCCTAATCAAACCCGAGGAGTCTATACCATGCAATACCGTGAAATTAAAAAAGCAACCCCTCATACCAAAGAAACCCAGCCCCAAGTGGAAAAAACGGTTTATTCTATTCTGGAAAAAATCCGTCAAGAAGGAGATCGTGCCCTAATCTATTACGAGAAAAAGTTTGATAATTATGAGCCCGAGACATTCCTGGTTTCAGAAGAAGATGCTGTGGCTGCAAAAAAAAAGCTACCTAAACCAATTGCCGAAGAAATTGATTTTTCAGTTGAGAGGGCGATATCGTTTGCCCGGATTCAAAGGAAAAGCTACATCGAATTTGAAAAAGAGCTGTCTCCCGGCCAAATTGTAGGTCAAAAACTGATTCCACTTGAATCCTGCGGTTGCTATGCTCCGGGGGGCAGGTACCCCTCCATCACCTCCGCTATTCTGACCATTGCACCGGCCAAGGTGGCCGGCGTAAAAAGGATTATTGCCTGTTCCCCTCCTGGCCCAAAAGGCGCAATCGACCCCGGAGTTCTCTATGCAATGCAGAAAATGGGTGTAAACGAAATTTATTGTTTTGGCGGAGCCCAGGCCATAGGAGCATTTGCCTATGGGACCGAAACCATACGGCCGGTGGATTTTATCGTAGGACCGGGCAATCAATACGTCAATGAAGCCAAACGCCAGGTGTTCGGGACCGTCGGCATCGATATGCTGGCCGGTCCCAGCGAATGCCTTGTCATTGCGGACGAAACCGCCCGGGCTGACTACATAGCTGCTGATTTGGTTGCTCAATGTGAGCATGATCCCAGTGTTCGAACCGGTCTTGTCACGACCTCTGAAGAGCTGGCCCTAAAAACTATGGATGAAGTTGAGCGTCAATTAAAGGATCGGACCACCCAGGAAGTTGCCCGCAGGTCATGGGAAGATAATGGGGTCATCGCAGTGGTTGATACCCTTGAAGATGCAATTGCGTTTGCCAACGAGTATGCTCCCGAGCACATTGAGATTCATACCTCGGATCCACGAGCACTGCTTCCCTATTTGAAAAACTATGGAACCCTTTTCCTTGGTGAAAACACACCCGAAGTGTATGCCGATAAGGTCTCCGGCTTAAATCATCCCCTTCCCACCGGCGGGTCCGTCAGATTTTCCGGCGGACTGTGGGTAGGACAATTCCTAAAAGTGGTCACCTATCAGGAAGTTGACGAGAAAGCATCTAAGGCCCTGGCTCGCTTGACTGAGACCCGTTGCCTTTATGAAGGAATGGATGCTCACCGCTATGCGGCCGCAATCCGACTTGAAAACATGCAAAAATGAATGACATATTCCGGGAAATCGGGGGCTACATTTTGGCTCCGGCTCGCGTCTTACAGAGAGATGTGCCAGTGGAAAATGTATTGAGTTTTATTGAGACGGCAAAGGAAACATGATATATATGGAAATCAATACCAAAAGATCTCATGGAGGTTCAGATGAATAACGATTCCAAAGTCTGGTTAAATGGAAAATTGATCCCTTGGCGAGAAGCCACAGTGCCCTTGTTGTCCCACGGTTTTTCCCGGGGTTCGGCCATTTTCGATGTCTTCGGCATTCACGAAGGCCCTGACGGCCTTTTTGCCTTTCGTATGGACGAGCACCTTAAACGGCTGATGAGAAGTGCCGAACTTTTGGGAATGGAGATAGCCTATTCCACTGAAGAAATTATTGATGCTGTAACTGAGACGGTCAGAGCCAATGCCATTGGCCGCGGTCTGGTAAAAATCTTGGCTTACTGGGGCGAAGAAGCGATCATCAAACTGGTTCTGGAATCCAAACTGGACGTGGCCATATTTGCCGTGCCAGACAGTGAAGAACTGGGCATGGACAATACCAATCCCATATCGGCCTGTCTTTCCAAATGGCGTAAAATCCATCCCGAAACGGTTCCGGTTGCAGCCAAATCCTGCTCCAACTACTTAAATGGGTACCTGGCACGCAAGGATGCAAACAGCCGTGGTTTTGACGTTGGTCTTATGGTGGGAACAGACGGTTTTTTGGCCGAGGGTTCGATCGAGTCGGTCTTTCTAATCAAGGACGGCGTTCTCAAGACACCGCCCTTAGGCAGGGTCCTGTCAAGCATTACGCGCAAATCCATTCTCCAGGCAGCGGCAATGAATGGGATCCCCACTTCGGAGGATTCGATTTTACCGGGGGAACTTTTCACTGCTGATGAAATCTTTACCTCCCATTCGGGCGTTAAAGTTTCGCCAGTTGCCCGACTTGAAGACCGAAACCTTCAAGCGCCTGGGCCTATAACCAAACAGGTTATGGAACTGGTGAATAACATCCTTAACTTGTCAGACGACCGATTCAGTGACTGGTTCCATGCGCTCACTTGAATCTTATTAAGTTGTACAATTTCCGAGACGTAAAACTAATTAGGGCGAAATAGATGAACCACGAAACCCTTGCGGAAATCAACCTGAGCAATCTTTCTCACAATATCCTTGCTGTTCAACAAAGAGTTTCACCTTCAATGGTAATCCCCGTTGTAAAAGCAGATGCTTATGGACACGGCGCTGTTCCCGTTACAAAACATCTTGTGAAAGAAGGTTTTAAGTTTTTTGCTGTGGCACAGTTTCAGGAAGCGATGGAATTGCGGGAAAGCGGGATCACGCAACCCATTCTGATTTTTGGGAGATTGTTTCCAGAAGAAATTCCGGTTGCCATAAAGGCGGGTTTCAGAATTACCGTTTTTGGGAAAGAGGATATTCGCTGGATTGAAAACGCCGGACAAGGGAAATTGGCGAATGTTCATGTCAACATAGACACCGGTATGGGAAGAATGGGCGTTCTTATAGATCAGGAATCTGATTTTCTTAATGCTCTCATCCAGTCGAAACATTGTATTTGGGAAGGGCTGTATACCCATTTTTCAACATCA
>JAUWMY010000208.1 GCA_030612945.1 Desulfobacteraceae bacterium | reverse complement strand
AAGGGGGCGAGGGGTAAAATACTGGCCCGCGCCTGATTTTTTCTCATTTGCGTTTTTCTCTAAAAGACCTTCGTAAAGGTCGCCAAGGCCTTCATGCTTTGCGCTGTACCAGTCCAAACCGTCAATGGAGCGGATGATTTTCTCCAGGTTTTTAGGTTCATCAATATTGGTCCCGGCATTGGCGTAAATCTCTTTGATTCTGCCCTTTCCTTCTTCACCCAGGTGGCTTAAGAGCTTCTTGTAAAACCGCTTGAGTTCAATCCCTTTTTTGCCTGAGAGATCTGCCCATCTGTATCCTTCAGGGATATTCTTTTCAGCCCCTGTCTCTTTGGCCATCTTGAGAAAAAGGATGTAGGTCAGTTCAGTCACATATTGATGATATGTAATGCCGTCATCTCTCAGCACATCGCAGAGATTCCATAGTTTTTGAACGATTTCCTGTGTGTTCACGCGTATTTCCTCTCTTCAGGATAAAGAGCATTATTGATTTCATCCAAAACCGTATTGAGGTTTCCCTGGAAAATTTTGTTCAGCCGGTGGAAACCGCCGTGGTCTTTGAAAGCGCCCTTGTCAAAGTCCTCCCGCTCAAAGACCGTTTCCGCAATCAACTGCTTTTCAATACGCTCCAGCCACTGTCTTTGTATCTTTGTCCACTTTTCAAGACCATACACTTTTTTCATGGCCTTACGGATCCGGTCTTCATGACTGACCAGAGGATCGCCCATGGCCTGTCGCCGGATAAAGGAAACAATATCGGCAGCGATGTCCTCGTTTTTCCATTCTCGCCACGCGGTCCCCAGGTGGGGTTCTGTGTAGCCATGTTGGTCGAGGGCCAGCTTCAACTCATGCAGCCCATGTCGGGTTAGCTCGCGGGGTCGCTGGCAGATAATAGCCAATGCCGGAATCTTGTTCCTATTGTCTATGATAAATGCCTTGAATTCATTGAGGTAATCTTCGGGCTTCTCTCCCTTGCCATAGCCTCGCTTATGGGAGAGCAACTCATCTTCGTGGCCAGAGATGAATTGCTTACGCGGCTGATAACGGTTTTCGTCCAAAAAAGCTAAAAGGTTCTGCTTCCCTTTTATGATACCCCTAACTCGCTTGATATCCTTTCCTTTGAGGGATTTAATCAATTGCTGAATGGTATCACCACCTGAAAGGGTTTCAAATTTCTCGCGTTCCTCACCTCCCATGGCCCGGTCCTTTTTTTGCAGTTTTGCGATCAATTGTTCAATGATGTGTTTCTGTTGACCCTCGGATTCCACGGAAGAAAGCTCTTTAACCAATTGTTGAAAGGTAACAGTTGGGCCTGGCGCAACCGCTTTCATATTTGTTACCGGTTCGAGAACCTCATATAACCCAACTGCATCAAAGATGTTAAAATGATCTTTCTTAATTCTATCACAAAGCCGTGTTGCCCTTCCTAACATTTGTTCATACAGAATGCGCGAACGGACCCGGCGTAAAAAAACAAGGTTGCAGATTTCATGTACATCGATTCCGGTGGTCAAAAGGTCCACAGTGACCGCTATGGTTGGGAATTTCTCGTTCTTGAACTTAAGGATCATTTCAATGGGTTTGTCGATAGACCCGGTTATTTTCTCAATGGCATCGTCATCCACTTCCCCCATTTCTTTTTCAAACTCTTCCTTGAAAATCTTAACCACAAGGTCGGCGTGGTCGTCAGTTGTAGCAAAAATCAGGGTTTTTTCTTCTCCATATGGATCGAGTTCCCGGACTAATACTTCAGCGACCGTCCGATTGAAATTCTCTGTAATAACCAATTTGTTAAAGTGCTCGATCTCTAAAGTGAGATCATCCGGGATATCTTCAATATTGGTGATTAGCTGGGTAGCAGGGTCATAAACAGGAACTGTATCCCCTTTCTTCCAGGTTATTCCCTCTTTTTTAAGTTTAGTCACGATCTGATGAGGTGGTTCGTGGTCCACAAGCCAACCATCAATAACACCCTCCCGATAGCTATAGGTGAAAACGGGCTTCCCAAATATTTCAATCGTGTGGGGAGCCGGGGTTGCAGTAAGCCCAATTTTTACGGCATCAAAGTATTCCAACACCCTGCGGTATTTACTGATATAGTCCTTTTCGTCACGGTAGAGAATCTCCACTTCACCTAATTCTTTGTCGAGTGTATAACCACGGTGGGCTTCATCCACCACAATACAGTCGTACTGATCTACGGTGGGGATCGCATCGTCATTAACATTGAACATAATGCGACGGATCATCCCCTGTACCGTGGAGATATGAACCCGTGTGGTCTCTTCGGGTCCGGTTGTCTTAACGCCTTTCAGATCAAAGATCTGGTCAAAGGTCTGAAGGTCTTCAAGCCGGGTTTCTTTAAATTTATCTTCTGCCTGCAAGCCAAGGGCGTTGCGGTCCACTAAGAACAAAACATGACGAAATCGACTGGTTTTGATCAGCCGGTAGAGGAGGCCAATGGCCGTAAGGGTCTTTCCTGTCCCAGTTGCCATGGCAAGCAGTATGGCCCGTTTCCCCTTTTTAAGCGCCTTTTCCACTTTTTGAACAGCACGGATCTGATAATCCCGCAATCCGAGGTAATCAAAAGGCTCTTTCCTGAGTTCAGACTCGGCCTTATCCTGGTCCTGTTGCAAAAGCTCTATAGCCCCCTGCGGGGAGTACCAGGCATGCAATGGCCTCGGATGATTGATAGGCCGTCGTCCATCGAGAAACCATATCCCGGACTTCTGTTCCAATTGTTTCAGATACGGCCGGCCATTTGTGGCAAAAAGGAATGGCACCTTATATTCTCCCCAGGGACCGCCTAAAAAATGCTCTTCGCCTTTGATCTCAACGTCTCTGGCATAACGCTTAGCCTGCACTAAATCTGATACAACATCCTTTGCTTTTTTCTTGGCCTCAACAATACCCACCAGATTCATCCCTACAAACAGGGCATAATCTGCCGGCCCCGAAGTCGTAGGCCATTCAGCAATGGCTTTGCATGTCCCCTTTTCCGGGCGGGCTCCTTTTGCGTAACGCAGGTTCTTTGTATCTGACAACCATCCGGCAGCATTCAATTGCTGGTCGATCAAATGACGTGTCTCGGCTTCCGTAAGATTCATTATGTCGGCAGCGCGAGCCGATAGTTTGCGGCGGGCTGCTTTGGTCTCTTCGTCAACTTCCAATGCTTTCAGGCTTTCAAGCTCGGTTTGAAGCCTGTCTTGAACTGCTTCCATCTGTGCGGAACGTTTAAGGAGTTCTTCCTTCAAAGAAGTAAGTTGACTTGTGTCATCCAGGGGCTGTTTGGGCAAAATGAAATCCTGGTATGTATATTCTCCCTCCCCATAGGTTTGCCTAAACCAGACACCCAAACGATGGGCAAGATTCAAATGGGTTTGTGCATCTTCTTTTGTGCCATAGACTTCATGGGTGGCCTTATTCCCTATTATTCTCAGAGAATGAAGAAACGGGGCCAGCCTTTCAGGAATAATCCCCTTACTGTTCAGCAGATTGAGTCTTGAAATCTGTTTTCCATCAATCGGGTCTTCGCAGTTTTCATAGGCCAAGAGATACTTTGCTAAAAGCTCCCCGAACATACGCAGTTTTATTAGAGATGTGTTGGGATCGAGACACAGGTTCTTCTCCGCCAAATCACCCAATTCGGCAAGCACAGGCCAGGTTGAATGGAGGAATTTGAAATTACTCATAACAACATCCCTGTCTTGAGGCTAAAGGCCTTGTGCGGAGTCACAATCAAATGGTCATGGACTTTTATGTTGAATTCAGACGCCAGTTTTTCAAGTTGCCGAGTAATTTTGTGGTCGTTTTCTGAAGGAATCGGATCACCGCTGGGGTGATTGTGCGCCATAATCAGGCCGGTTGCATCTCGAAGAAAAGCAGTTTTTAGAATTTCTCGTGGATAAAAGGGGGCTCGATCAACGGTACCTTCGGTGATCGTATTATGGTAAGCAAGGCGATTGGCATCATTGAGGTATAGAATCATCAAGCATTCGCGGGGAGCTGACCCCAGATGGGTTCGTACAAACTCGACTATATCTTCAGGTGAGGAAATCGCTTTGGCATACTCAACCTCCTGCTCTAAGTACCTGACCATAAATTCACGAATGGCAAAAAGAAAGGTACATGTTTGCGGTCCCACACCCTCAATTTCCGATAGACGTTCTCTTGGCTGGTCAAATACCGCTGCAAAAGATCCAAATTGCCTTAAGAGTTTTTTGGCTATTGGTTTTGTATCTTTTCTTGGAATGGCATAAGTCAACAATAACTCAAGTAGCTCGTAATCTGCAAAGGCCTGTCGTCCAGCTTTCAGAAGGCGTTGCCGCAATCGTTCGCGATGTCCGTGTCTATGGTCTTTCTCAGTAGTCATATTAAAACATGAATAAGTCCGAAAAAAATCCCTAAATGTTGAGTATTATTTTTCCTCTTGATATGTAAAAGCTAAATTCCCTCTGAAATAGATGACTCGTAACTACCTTTAAATACCCAAACAAGTCAATATCAATACCCTCCCAGCCAGTTTGTTGCGGGCGTATTGAACCGCAAAAACGAGCGCATTCCCCGTCACGCCTTGGCGTGACGGCGGGGTTAGCGAGCGAATCCAAAAATAGCAAACATCATTACGGTCGAATCCGCCTGCGGCGGACCGCTGCTTGCGACGGGGAACTTCAATTCTGCCGGCCTTGCCGTGAATGTTGTTCTGCAATGTAGTCCACAAAAAGAGCTTCGCTCAGTTTAGTCTTTTGTTATACATGATTAACAAGACTGATTGGGTCAAAGAATAAGTTCCAAAGAAATCCAGCTTATCCTGTAAATCTTGTCTAAGTAGTCTTTCTTTTGCGTTTAGGGCTCAAGCTGCCATACGTTGCCCTTTTTTCCTTTACCACAAACCCAATCTTCTTGCGTGGTTTCGCAGGCGGTGTCATTAGTTGCCGAATCGCCTCAAAAATGGCCTGAATCTGTTCATCATGACTTTCCAGATGTTGTTCGAGTTCTGCAAGTTTCCGTGCCAGTTTGTTATTGGATGCAATCATTTTTCTTAACTGAACGAAAGCTCTCATGATTGAAATGTTTACTTCAATAGCACGTTCGCTATTTAGAACAGAAGATAGCATTGCCACCCCTTGTTCTGTGAAGGCAAAGAATAAATACTTTGAATGCTGACCTCTTTTTAAGGTCACATTTTGTGACCTTAAAGACTGATTTTCCTCTTTTGTCAGTTCAAACATAAAATCATTATCTTGTCATTCACTTCAAGCGCAATATTGGCCGGGCCTTTTTCATCATCAAAAAAACGCCACCCTGCATGCTGAAGGAGTCTGTTGATTCTTATCCTTGCTTTAGCTTCTTTTTCCATAAGTTTATCTTACAACTCAAAGCCTCCGGGCCTTTCTCCAGAAGCATTTCCCGGGACCGATTCCCTTCAGGCCCTCGAAAAGAAAAAGCCCTGAAGATTCCTTTGAAGATGAAAACCGCACATTGATT
>JAUWMY010000418.1 GCA_030612945.1 Desulfobacteraceae bacterium | reverse complement strand
CCCTATCTTACTCCAACCTATATTTTAGAAAAACCTCTGAACTGCAATCCAGCCTGATGCCACATATGTTCTTTTTTTCTCCTTCTGTTGACGGCATATTTGAGCGTCATCTTCAAGAACAGAGGAAGGGTATTCAGGGAGCCAACAACAATAATCAAGTCTTATTTCAAAGTTAACAACGAAGGGAAAGTCATGCATTCTCTAGATCAGGTAATGAAAAAGGCGTTTACGCCTGAGAAACGGGCTGAAATCAGGCGAAAAGCCAAGGAAAAAGTAGCTGCCATCAGGCTTCAGCATCTTCGGGAAACTCGGCATGTTACTCAGGATCGGATAGCCAATTCGATGGGAATTTCACAAGCGGCCTTATCCCGTTTGGAGCGACGGCCAAACATCACCATAGGCGCTCTTCAGAGATATGTCGAGGCATTGGGTGGACGGTTGGAGGTTCGCGCCGTTTTCAAAGAGAATACGCAGGAAATTCTTGAGTAATTCTGTTATGTCGAATCCAGAGATCCGGCCTCATCGACTTTCCTGACCTTTGCTTTCTATCTTGATTTGTGCCTGAAATCGCCGATTCAACTCATCTCAAAAAGGCTAAGGACGTATAAAATGTGTTTTCCGTATATTTGTTCTTCACTGAGCAAACACCCTCCATCTTCGCATAGACTAAAACAAAATTGACGAGCAGGATTCGTATCTTCCGGCCTTGGTTACCTCGGATTTAATTTTTGCGAGGGACAAGGAAAAGGCCCCTGAAACCAGGGGCTTTTTCCTTTAGAACAGCGTTGTATTATCGGATTGCATTAGAATATGGGTAATAGCAGAAATGCAATGGAAGTAATGACAAAGTAGACCAGGAAGATGACCATGAGGTAGCCCATGATATCGCGGAAATTGAGCTTGGCCACGGCAAGCATGGCAATGGCCCAAAAGGGCTGAATCATGTCGGTCATCATATCGCCCCAGGCATAGGCTATTACAACTTTATTGGCCGCAACGCCCAGTTCTTTGGCCGCGGGCAATAGGTAGGGCGCTGTCATGAGCCATTCACCACCGCCAGAGGGTACCAGATAATTCAAGAGTCCACCGTACCAGTAAGCGAACAGCAGGAAGGTCGACGACGCACTGATGGCCACAAACCAGCCGGTAAAAACCTGGGATAGGAGGGTGAATTTGATAATACCATAGATGCCGGCGTAAAAGGGAAACTGGATAACAATTCCCCAGACCGCCTTGCCAGCTTCCTCAGTGGCCTTGAGAAAGGACCATGGCCGCCAGTGAAAAAGCACACCGAGCATGAGAAAAAAATAGATAATATTGTTCAAGGTGAGCCAGTTGCCGGCGGGTTTTCCTTTGATGTAGCTGTATAAAGCAATGGCCCCGCCCACCACGATGATGATGTTGAATCCTGGCCACCAGTTCATCCAGTCCGATGGTGACTTGGTAGTTTCGTGCTTGGGTGGCTCGTAGATGTTTAGCTTGTCCATGAGTTCAGGTGCAACCACATAAGTGTTTTCCGGACTAGGGTGCATTTTGGCTACGAGGAAGGTCACTACAGCAATAACTATAACCGTTAAAATGAGATTAAAAGGGTGGAAGATTGTGGTGCCGGTAGAAATGGGGCCTGTGATCCAGCCTTCGGCTGTTGCAGACTTGACCAAGGCGTTACCAGGCGAGGCCATCATCAGAGTGGCTGAGCCAGTAAGTCCAGAATGCCAGGTGCACCCCAGTCCCAGGTAGGCCGAGGCGACCAAGAGCCGGTAGTCCACCTTCGGGTTGCGACGGACAATAAACAGGGCCAATATGGCGCTACCAATTATGGAGAGACCCCAGGAAAGCCAGGCCGACAGAGTTGAGAAGAGTGCCATGACCACGATGGCCTGAGAGGGCTTGTCCTTGTCCGGCAAGCCTGCCAGCCCATCCAGAAGGCGGCGTACAGGAGGCGATAGGGCAAGGATGTAACCGGTCATCATGATAAGGCACATCTGCATGGCGAACTTGAGGTAAACAAAGAAGCCCTTGCCCCAGGCTTCTATGCCACCGAAAAGTCGTCCTCCGAAGTCTATCTTTGAGTCGAAGCCCCAGATTAGAGCTAACAAGAAAGCAATGATGCTCAGGATCCATACGATTACTAAGGAATCAGGGATCCATTTTTCTGTCCAGTTGGTTAAACCGGCCCCCCAATTCTTGAGAAAACCGAGTCCTGAATCTTGATCATTTTCTGCCATGATAATCTCCTTTGTTTGAGGTTTTCGCCAGTCCAATTGACCTTTTATTAGGCCGTGATTAAAAGTAACGGGGCTTTGTACCACCTCCTTTCCTATTCCGCTTGCTCACCATAAAAAAACCCCTTTTGCGGTTACACCGCGGCAGGGGTTTTTGGGCATGTATGCTTTCACTGGCAAGCCTTTAAATTTTTGATGTTTTGTCAAAAAGTGTATCTAAGGCACATTTAATTACGATTAATAAAAGTTTTATCTTAAGTTGTCAACAGGAAAAACAAGCCAATCAGTCCATCCATATATATTCTGAAGCTATCCTTTTTCTAATACTTCTGCGATGCGATTCCGATAATCACGGCTTTGATCGTCAACTGGGAACAAATCGATTCCTGAGGGTGACGAAGCTCCCAGGCCAAGTTCCACCGCCCTGACAATCTGTTCCTGTTTGAAAATCTTTTGTTTCATGATTTGATCATTACTGCCCAGTGACTTCAAAACAGCCACTCCAACGGCGTCAATCGCCACACGATCCGTAGACGCTAGAAAAACATTGCCTTTGGCCCTTTTGCCATTCATCGGTCCCCCATCAACAAAGGCATCAATGCCGTCCAATACAATCAGGTCTGGTTTAAAAGGTGCATTTATCTCTGCAATCATCTTTCGTTGATGGGGCGAGCCATGCAACTCCGTCATGTAGTTATAGCCGTGTCTACTTGTAGGGACCACTCCAACATGGAGCTTCAGTGACATGGTGAAAACCCCGCCGTATTGGTGAGTCTTGAGGCAGCAAGTGGAAATGAGGCACTCAGCCTCAAGGATAGGGCGTGCAATTCGAAATCCCTCACGCCAATGGCTATCCTTGGGCCTGACCTCAACCCAATCCTCATCTTCCAGGTCATCAAAGTTGGTGATCTTGACATCCAGCTTTTCCATCAGCGAAATCACACCCTTTTCCTCCATTACCTCTCTTGTAAGTGGATAGCTTCTTTCGCCAAGGCTGACAGATTTCGCCCCCATTCTCCAAACCTCTTCCACAAGAGCCACCAGGGTATCGATATGCGTGGATCCGGGAACGTGGTCGGCAGTGTTGAAGTTGGGTTTGAGCAGGACATCTTTGGGCTTTAC
>JAUWMY010000480.1 GCA_030612945.1 Desulfobacteraceae bacterium | reverse complement strand
ATTTCTTCCAGACTAAGGGTGTTAATGATCATTTTCTTAAGATATTTGCCCAGTTCTTTTGAATTGTTGACGATTTCTTCCAATTACTACCTCTCATTGCTTTATTCTAACATTTATGTTGACTTCACGTTAACCCACCATCAACAGCCAACACCTGTCCTGTAATATAGCCTGCCTTTTCCGAGGCCAAAAAGAGAATCGCTCCGGTAACATCTTCGGGTTCGCCGAACTTACCCATGGGGATCATATTTATTAAATCGTTCCTTGTCTCGTCATCCAAATTTTCCGTCATTGGCGTTGAAATAACCCCGGGGCAGACAGCGTTTACCGTAATGCCCAGCCGGGCCATCTCCCTGGAGAGGGACTTTGTAAAGGAAATGATTCCCCCCTTTGAAGCCGAATAATTTGTCTGACCTGCCCTGCCGGTGAGAGCGCTCGGGGAGGTGATACTAATAATTCGGCCAAACCTCCGGGCAATCATGGACTTTATAACGGCCTTAGAACAGAGATAAGTCCCTTTCAGATTGACCTCCATCACCCTATCCCACTCACCCGCATCTAAGAACATAAGCAATTTGTCCCTGGTAATTCCGGCATTGTTCACCAGGATATCCAAATATTCCCACTTGTCCAAGACGCTTCCCACCATTTTTTCTACCTCTGATCTGGAAGAGACGTCGGCTTTAAGGAGAAGCGATCTCGCTGCCAGTTTTTTCAACCCTGCCTCTGTCTCGGATGCGCTTTTTTCATCAGAAGCATAGCTTACAGCTACCCAGGCACCTTCACGGGCAAAAGACAAGGCCATTGCCTTGCCCAGGCCCCTTGTGCCGCCGGTAACTATAACTCTCTTATCTTTAAATGTCATAAGATTGTTTTGCCTCTCCGGAAAAAAGGGGGTGTACTTAAAAAACATTTAGCAAATGAGCGTTTTTTATGCAAGATTAAAGAACGAATTTACCATTTGATAAACTGAAAAACCCTCTGATACTTTTTGTAAAGTCAATACTATGCATCCTCAAGTTTTCATTACTGACGGTCACTGGAGAAAGACATTAGCGGCAGTCAGGGCCCTGGGCGAAAAGGGGATTTCTGTCACTGTCGGTGAAAGCACACGCCTGGCCACAGCCTGTTTCTCCAAATACTGTAGCCGGACCGTGGTCTATCCGTCACCCATTCAAAGCCCGTCAAAGTTCATAAGTTTTATAAAAAAGGAACTGTCCCGTCATACATATCAAATGCTTCTGCCCATGGAGGATGAAACCTTAGGCCTGATAGCCAAACACCACACAGAGTTCGCGCATCTGACCTACCTGCCCATGGTATCCTTTGACAAATTGGAGTTTGCCCGAAGTAAAGACAAAATACTTCAATTGGCTACCAGGCTGGGGATTCCTATACCCAGGACCTGGTATATCGAGGATATTTCCAGGATCAATGAACTCAAGCACTGCCTTCCCTATCCGGTTGTCATTAAGCCAAGAATGAGTTCCGGGGCAGTAGGGATTTCATACCCGAAGAATCCGGCGGAGTTGACACACCAATACTTTTCGGTCCATCAGCGTTTTCCATATCCCCTGATTCAGGAGCTTATTCCCATTGAAGGGCCAGGATACGGGGCATCTATTCTGCTGGACGAAAACCACCAGGTAAAGGCATCTTTTGTCCACAAGCGGTTGAGAGAATACCCTGTAACCGGTGGGGCGAGCACGTTGCGGGAAAGTGTCAGATATGATGATATTCGAGATATGGCGATTTCATTGCTAAAGGCCCTTAATTGGTTCGGTGTGGCCATGGTGGAATTCAAGCTTGATCCCAGAAACGGGGTCCCCAAACTCATGGAAATCAACCCGAGATTCTGGGGTTCATTATCCTTAGCCGTGCATGCGGGGGTCAATTTTCCATATCTTTTGTATCGCATGTCGCGTGGTGAAAACTTCAAACCGGTGGAGCATTACGAGACAGGAAAGAGATGCAGGTGGCTCCTGCCCGGGGATATCCTGCATTTTATTTGCAATCCCGAACGTATGAAGCTAAGGCCCCGTTTTTTCAATTTCCGGGATAGAAATACCTCGTATGATATATTGTCTTTGAAGGATCCCCTCCCGGCATTAGGGAGGATAATGACACCTCTGACATTCCTTTACGACCACGACATGAAACAGCGTCTGAAGACGAGAAAATAATGACAAGCAGAAATATTCTGACAATAGATGTTGAGGACTGGTTCCACATCTGCGGTGTAAAGGAACTGATACCAGAGGTTATTTGGCCGCAATTGGAAAGCCGTGTGTCAATAAACACTATGAAGATCCTTGACATACTATCCCGAAAAGGGGTAAAGGCAACATTTTTTGTTCTGGGTTTTATAGCAGAGGCTCATCCTGATTTGATAATAAAAATTCAGGGGGAAGGGCATGAAATAGCCACACATGGATATGCCCACATGCAGGTTTATGCCATGACCCCGGATATGTTCGGGGAAGATTTAAAAAAATCCGTAAGCATTATTTCCGGAATAACTGGTCATCCTGTCAAGGGATACAGGGCCCCGGAGTGGTCAATCAGGGATGATTCCCTCTGGGCCTTGGACATTTTGAGCCGGCAAGGCTTTGAATATGATTCCAGCATGGCACCATTGCCTATTATTGGTAACCCGAAATACCCTAAAATTCCTCACAGATTGACACTTGATCAAGGGGAACTGTGGGAATTTCCTCCCTTGGTTGGCTCAACGCCCCTGGTCAATCTCCCTTTGGGAGGCGGATGGGGATTGCGGGTTTTCCCGTACAGGCTTATTAGTTCAGCAATCAGAAATCTGAATGCCCAGGGGCAACCCGCTGTTATCTACTTTCATCCACGGGAGTTTGACGCTGCAAATCCCAG
>JAUWMY010000041.1 GCA_030612945.1 Desulfobacteraceae bacterium | reverse complement strand
GAAATTTTCAATCAATGTCAATCAAAAAGAGTTCTTGGCAGATTACAAAAAGTGGGGATTTTCAGACCAGAGCAGCATTGTCCGGGAAGCACTCGATCGTTTCATACGGGAGATAAGAACCAGGGAAAGAAGGGATTCAGGGGATCACCTACCTCCCATAAAAGAATCTAAGCGGCCTAAGTTGCTTCCATACCTCATCGCAGGCCGCAAGCTCTTCTCCTGATAACTTCACTTCGACAGCCCCAAGGTTTTGTTCTAATTGCTTAAGAGAGCTACAGCCGCAATTCACTGATGTCACCGTCTCGTTGTTCAGTATCCAGGCGATCGCAAACTGGGGTAAGCTTTTACCAAATTCCCTGGCAATAGTCTTAAGGCGATTTACAGCCTCAAAATTAGCCTCTAACCAGTAGCGTTCATAGTACATTTTGCCAATGCTTTTGAGGCTGAACCTCGTGCCTTTTTCTGGCGATTTTTTTGGATCGTGTTTTCCCGTGAGCAGTCCCCCTGACAGAGGATTGTATACGCATACCCCTACTCCTTCACCAACACAGAGGGGAAGCAATTCATATTCAATATCTCGAGTAATCAGGTTGTATGGGGGCTGAATACAGTCAAATCTGGCCAGATTTTGAATGTCACTCACCCACAAGGCTTTACAGAGCTGCCACGCTCGAAAATTGGAGCAGGCTATGTACCGTACCTTGCCTTGATGAACTAAGTCATCCAAAGCGTGTAATGATTCTTCTATGGGAGTTTCATAATCTGGCAAGTGAACATAGTATATGTCAATGTAGTCTGTTTTCAGTCGTTGCAGGCTGTCCTCTATTGCCTTCATGATATGCTTGCGCGATAGTCCTACATCATTGGGGCCCGGTCCCGTCCTGTTTGCTACCTTGGTTGCTAACACGACAGAATCCCTATGCCCTTTAAGCGCCTTGCCCACTATTTCTTCAGATTTTCCTTCAACATACATATCTGCGGTATCAAGAAAATTTACACCAGAATCCAGTGCTTTTCTTATTATTTTTAAAGAGCGCGCTTCCTCCACCTGATCCCCGTAAATCATAGTGCCAAGGCAGATTTCAGAAACTTTGAGCCCTGTTCTTCCCATCCTTCTATATTTCATGGCAACCTCCTTTACATGGGTATCATGGTTTTTCAATCAACATTTTCATTCTTTTTAAGACTTCATTACTGCCAACGAAAGACTCGATCCTCAGATCCTTTTCCTCAATACCATCTCTATTCACGAAAATAATAGTGGGGACGCCTCGAATCTTGTATTGCTTTTGAAGCTCGGCCTGACGCGGGTGCTTTTTTGTTAAATCGACGCGCAATGTGACGAAATACTTGCTTAGTTCTACGACCTCCGGAACGCTGAACACCTTTTTCTCCATGGCCACGCATGGCCCGCACCAGTCTGCATAAAAATCCAGGATTACGGGCTTCTTTGCCTGTATGGCCTGCCGAAGAGCAGTCTGATCATAGGGCACCCATTTAATACCTGGTCTGCTCGGAGAGGCAACGAGAAAAGAAATGACGGCTCCGCAGATAAGAATAATCCCAACGCCCTTTTTGACGAATGGAAATGCACGCATGGTACCACGGCTCTTGTCGAGCCACCCGAGGTGTAACCCTGCTGCGACCAGGATAGCGCCAAAAAGCACCGTTTCCCCGAAAGGTTGCGGCATTAAAGGCTGCAATAGATAACCTGCCATTCCAATAAGGACCCAGCCTAAGAGCTTCCTGATCCATAACATCCATTCCCCTGACATAGGCAGTTTTTCCAGAGCCCCTGAAAAAGTGGCCAGGATCGTAAGAGGAAGTCCCATGCCAAGGCTCAGCACAAAGAAATAGAGGAACCCCAGCAGAGGATCCCCTTTCTGCCCCACATATGTCAAAAGCCCTAAGATAAAAGGCCCGAGACATGGCGCTGCCACAATCCCGAGGGTTAGGCCCATGAAGAAGGTCCCGAAGTAGCCGCCAAAGTTTTTTGAAGCAAGTCTGGTTAGGCCTGAAGGGATCTGCAGTTCCCAAAGGCCAAAAAAGCTCAGGGCCAGAAAAACCATAATTCCTGCCACAACAATGAGAACAACAGGATTCTGGAGGACTGAGCCCAGCATGCCGCCAGACAGACTGGCTGTGACACCCAATATGGAATTGGTAAAGGCGAGCCCGGAGATATACAAAAACCCATGGATAAAAATTCGCCCTTTTAGCGTTTCGCTCTTCCCCCCGAAATACGATACGGTGATGGGGATAAGAGGGTAAATGCATGGGGTGAGATTAAGGGCCAGGCCTCCTAAGAAAATGCCCAGCAGAGTTAACCAGAGCCCTGCCCCCAGTCTCCAGCCAGGGACTGATTCCTGTAAAACAGAAGGTCTGTCCTTTTTATCAAACATCGCCTGGTTCAGAGGTTCTGAAGGTGCCCCCTGGGAGGCAATGGATAAGGAGAACACGGCTGGGATATTTTCCGGAGGCAGACAGGACCGGGATGAACAAGCCTGGTAAGACAGCCGGCCAGTTATCACCTTCTTTCCGGTCGTGGCCTTTTCGTTGACAATCAATCTGCCATGGACCAGAAATTCCCCTGAAAAAACTTCTACTTGTTCGTTTGTATACTCAAAACGCTTCTTTTCCGGTTCTGGAAACTGGAATTCTCTTAGCTCAACTCCCGGGGTTTCGGAAAAGGAAAGCACGGTGGGAATGAGGCCATCCCCGCTCTCTTTCGTGCCGTGGATATACCACGGTTTTGAGATACGGATTCGGAAAAGAATCGGGTACGAGTCCCCGGCCGGGTATTGATCCCGGGATTGGATAACTTCAACTGTGCAGGTGGCGGCCCAGGAAGGCCCCGGGGAGCTAAAAAGCCCAGGTAAAATAAACAGGAAGGCCCATATTAGACGCTGGAAAGGTATTTTCATTATTCGATTCATCGGGGTTTATGTAAGGGGGACTGTATACAGTCAGTTGACACCTCCTGGGCCGATTTCTGGTCCCAAACCTTAATAAGATAGTCTTTATGCTCTTCAAATTTCAGTGCTTGATCTTCCACGAGTTCCTCGGCCTCCTGAGATGACATGTCCCAGCTTTGCCGTACGAATGAGGCAACCCGAGCGTAATAGAGAGGGGTCATCAAATCAATTAGCTTGTAACGATTGACGCTCCAGGAATGAAAGGTGGCTGCCAATTCGTAAAGAATCTGAACCCATGCATCTGTAGGAAGGTAGAACTGGTTTGAATCCATCTCCACAGCATTTTCTATTTCATCGAAGCATGCTTTAGAGAAGATATCTTTCCAGAGGGAAGAAAACTGCTGGAAGCCGATTTTGAAATGCTCGATCATTCCTTCTATGTCTACGTTTACAGGTTCCGGCTCCACATATCCCTCCTGCCCGAAGGTCTCTACAGGTTCGCTTCCCTGAACTCCTTTCCAGTGGACTTCAAAACGCTCCATGAGGTAACACAGGGTCCAAACCACCTGGCGGAACATAGGGCCCAAGTGCTGTCCGGGATCCTTGGCGTCGTGGATTTTAGCGCCAAGATTTGACTGGCAAATACGAAACCCCTGGGTGATTGCATTGGTGGTCATCCAAATATCAATACCAAAACGTGCCACATCCGTTTCCCAAACGTCCTGCTCGGCATAAAACTTGGCCACTTCCCTGGAAATGGCAAAATCCCCGCCGATAGGCTGCCGGATACGCTTACCATAAAGGGCCCGGGTGATATTATACACGATGTTGTTTGTGATGGTCCCATCGTACTTATGGCGTAGGTAGACAGGGGAAACGAACTGGTAGTCTTTGCTTAATACAGGATCTATGAGGTGCTTCACCCAGTCCGAGGTGATACTCCTGAGATCAGAGTCCACCACTGCGCATGCCCGAACCTTGATCCGATTGGCGGCCTCGAACACAGACCTGAGGGCAGTACCTTTACCCCCCGGCCCCCGGTAGATTGATACAATCTTCTCCTGCCACGGCTTGATCTGGAACTCCCTGGCCACCTCCCGGGTGTCATCTGTGGAACCTCCGTCGGCAACGAAGATCACACTCCTTTGGTCTTTATAGTGCTTGGCCAGACCATGGGTCACCATCTGGATCACGTGGGCGATGGTCCTCTCATTATTGTAACAAGGAATACCCATAAGGATATCCGCGGATTCGATTTCTTCGATCCTTTTTGATGTATAACCTCGCAAAGCGGTGTCATAGTGCATAGTCAGCTTCCCTTCCAATGATTTTATAATTTCCTGAGCTTTTCCATCTGAACTTCCAGAGGTTTTACCTCTTCCCCCCGGCCTAACCTGCGGAGCATCTCCTTAAGCTTTTCCATCTCCCGTTTGATCCGTGGTAATACTTCCTTCTCTATTTTCTCTCGCGCTGCATCGCCTGATTTCTTCATGTCCTCTACCAGGCGCTCCAATTCCTTTTGAAGTTCTTTGAATTCTTCACTTTCTGGAATTTTGCGCAGATCATCTGTAAATTCCTCCAATTGCTTCTTTAAATCATCAAGGGCTTTTCCAAAATCACCCCACAGTTGATTAGAGCGCGGTGAGGCCCTGGCGGTGCCAATGACAGTTGCACCATCTGTTAGCGGGGTCCCCCCTCTTGGGCTCTGGGTTATTTCAATGGCCCTTTTCCCTTCTTTTTCCGGATCCCATGTGATGAGAAATTTGGAGTGGTCTGTGGCAGCGTTTGCAAAGTCCTTTTTAATAACCACATCAACCA
Organism: Desulfobacteraceae bacterium; assembly: GCA_030612945.1. GTDB lineage: Bacteria > Desulfobacterota > DSM-4660 > Desulfatiglandales > Desulfatiglandaceae > 4484-190-2. The sequence continues at coordinate 6,849 of JAUWMY010000041.1, read as the reverse complement.
GATAATACCCCTCTTCTGAATAAAATATGCCTGCCACTTGACCTACGTGATTCTGTTCAAAAATCACCCGGTCGCCTTCATTAAGACCCTGAATTTGATCATAGTGGACCTTGAGGTTAAGGCCTGTCTCTTTGCACCCCAGAAAAACCAAGGAAACCAGCAAAAGCATCGAGATTTTTTTGATCATGCATCCTCCAGCATTCAGTAAACCCCTGGTTCGATATCTTCATTCGCAGCCAGTGGGGCCAACGATTCAGGCCCAAAATCAAGTGGGGTGAACAGTTTTTTTTCAACCTCTTTACATAGGTCAAAATTCATTCTAATTGCGTCTTCAAGACCTTCCTGGTTCCTCCCATATCGCTCGATAAGATAGGCAAGGCGTTCTTCCAAGCTTACAATTTTATCATGATTCACGCGTTTGTCAGCATAAAATACGATTTCTTTTTCTGAATACCTGCCATTCAAGCTGTAGTTTTTCAGCCTGATATGCTCTCCTACCATATCGGCAATTTCTTCAAGATTGTTCTGGAGACAGATTTGTCTCCCTATTTCAGCATGGTCTTCGCCGGAATTGAGAGAGGAAGTTTTTCCAATATCATGCAGGAGTGATCCTGCAATGGTCTTTTTGTCAGAAATATCCAATCCAGCATCCTTTAGACCCTTTACAATAACTCGTGCCACCTTTGCAACCATCACTGAATGGGCCCTTATGTTCTTAAGCATCTCGTACTTATCCATAAGGCGAAAACAGGTTTCAATTGAGGGAATCATTTCTTTTTCTCCATATGACACAATGACACAAGTAGTTCGCTCATCACCGTGGAAAAGCGGCCCTCCTGGCAAGGGCAGCATAAAATGGGGATAATATTGAAATTATCAGGTCCGAAACCTCTATTCAAGTGAAAAACAAAAGCCAGATGGATTGAGGCAGCGCCTAAAGGGTAGTTGACAAAGGGTGATGTTTCCGTTAAGTTCGCTACCGAATATCATTGAAAACAGTATGTTTAATATCGATTCCATGTTATATATTAAAATTTTCAAAGGAGTTCAGCCATTTCTGATTTCTCACAAACCAGTGGTCAGATTACCTCGTTTCATATTTTCCGGCAGGATCGAAAACACCTGAGATCCCAACTCAGGCTCCATTCCAAGTGGAAGAAGACCGTCCTGATTCTCCCACTGCTTGCCAGTGAGTATACTGACCCGGACAATCTGCCCATATTTCAAAACATCCTTAGGCAACTAAAGGGCGTCACATACGTGTCGAGCATTATTTTTGGCCTCGACAGGGCCAGCGAAGAAGAGGCGTTTGTCCTAAGGGATCTAATAAGGTCTGCCGGGATAAGAAATTCCTTGATCCAATGGAATGATGGGCCTGGCTTCGTTAGAATTTACAACCAGCTAAATGAAGCAGGGTTTAATATCAGCGAGCCCGGCAAGGGCAAAAATATGTTTCTCAGTTTTGGAATTGCTATCGCATTGGGTGCTCACTCCATAGGCCTGATTGATGCCGATATCCGGACCTTTAAGCGTGCACAGCTCGACAGGCTCTTTTATCCGGTTGTCGCCTTGAACTATGATTTTTCAAAGGCATTTTACGCCAGAATCATGGAAAGGCAAATCTACGGCAGGGTAAAACGGCTCCTCCTTGACCCCTTACTGCTTTCCCTCAAAAGAAAATTTACCGAAAGCAAGCAAGAAAAGATGTTAGACCTGATTGAATTTCTTCTGGGGTTTAAATATCAGCTTTCCGGCGAAGTGGCATTTCATGTGGATCTTTTGAAAAGAATGCGTTTTGCCACCAATTGGGGCGTGGAGATATTTACATTAATTGAGGTTTACCGGAAGGCCTCTTCCACGGCGCAGGTCATGTTCTCCAGAGAGCCTTTCGATCACAAACATCAGAATGCCTCCCCAAAAGACCGAACCAGGGGCCTTAATCGGATGGCTATCGACATCGTCACTACACTGATGAATGCCCTTATTATAGAAGAAGGCCTCGAAATTCCTGACACCTTCTTCAGGGACCTGGCAGTAATATATCAAGCCGTGGCAGAAGATCAGATCAGGAAATATTCCGAGGACGCAGATTTCAGCAATCTTAAATACGATCGGGACAGCGAAGAATACATGGTGAGACATGTCTTCCGCAATTCCATCGTTCATGCAGGTGAAGTCCTCACCGCGCCATACAGGATGACCGAGAGATTTCTCAGGTTTGTCAATTCCCACTCAGAATTTAAGCCCTTTCTTCAAAACGGCCTTGCTGAAACCATCCTTGAGGTTGAACGTAAAAAAGAACAGAGCGTATTCGAGATGCCTCAGACCGTTTCATGGGAGCGGGTATCAAACAAGCTGCCGCGGATCTTTTACGACCTGATTGAGGCTGTAGAAAATGAGAAAAGGCGCTTTTCTTAAAGATGGAGAAAACGTCTTGTATGGGTGAAAGTGTCACTGCGAAGTTCTCAAGTACCACATTTTTTATAATTTTTTCCGACTTAGACGGTACTCTGCTGGATCATAACACCTATGGATGGCAAGAGGCTCAACCTGCCCTCAACCTGTGCAAAAAACTTCATGTTCCAGTTGTTTTAGTCTCCAGCAAAACCAGGGCCGAAATGGAGTTTTTGCGCGGCAAGTTATCCATATCCGCCCCGTTTGTCTCTGAAAACGGTGGCGGCATTTTTTCCCCAAGTGATAGCTTTAAGGAACCTCCCGCCGGGGCCTCTTTCGATAAGGGCCTTTGGAAATGGTCCCTTGGCTTATCCTATGCCCATTTGGTCAGGGGCATTCAAGAGATTCGTGACGAATTAAGATGGAACATCAAGGGCTTTTCCGACATGGGTATTGAAGAAATTTCACAGCTTACAGGGCTTGACCATAAGATTTCTCGTCTGGCCGCTATGCGGGAGTTTGACGAACCCTTTCTCGTTCTTAAGAAGCAAGCCGTTGACGAGAATGCCCTCCATAAAGCTGCGGACAAAAGGGGGCTTACTGTCACATCTGGCGGAAGGTTTTATCATCTTCAGGGAAAAAATGACAAAGGTAAGGCCATGGAAAAGATTATTTCCTGGTACAAGCATGAACATAAGCAGGTCTTTTCTATTGTGCTCGGGGACAGCCCAAATGATTTTCCCATGCTTAAACTTGCCGACTTTCCTGTACTTATCCGTTCACAACGCGAGTTTCCGGAGCTAAAAGGGGAAATTCCCCGGCTTAGGGTTACCCGTGAGATTGGGCCAAAAGGCTGGAATAAAGCCATATTAGACATTCTTGGCTGGAAGGAGGAAGAACGTAATGTCTGATCGATTAGAAAATGAGATTAACCCGGAAGGCATAGAAAAAGCGGAGATGGTAGTATGTATACCTTCCTATAATGAGGCCGATTCAATCAGCAATCCCACGACCCAGGCTGATAAAGGGCTGGTAAAATACTTCCGTGATACGTCTTCTGTGATTATAAATTGTGATAATGATTCTCCTGATAATACCAGGCAGGCGTTTCTGGACACCCCCACCAAGGTACCCAAAATCTATCTTTCCACGCCTCCTGGCATAAAAGGCAAAGGGAACAATTTTAAAAATCTCTTCCAGAAGGTGGTTGATCTCGCTGCAAAGGCAGTGGTAGTGGTTGATGCGGATTTGAAAAGCATTACTCCTGAATGGATCAAGCATCTGGGAGAGCCACTATTCAGTGGGTTCTCATATGTGGCTCCCCTGTATATAAGGCATAAATATGATGGTACAATCACTAATGGGATTGCCTATCCTATGTCAAGGGCATTATATGGCAGTAGAGTCCGTCAGCCAATTGGAGGTGATTTCGGTTTCAGCGGAGAACTGGGAGCGGTTTATCTAAAAAACAAAGCGTGGGACGATTCGGTGGCCAATTTTGGTATTGATATCTGGATGACGACCCTTGCCATTAACCAGCGGATTCAAATCTGCCAGTCCTTTATGGGGAGGCCAAAGATTCATCGGACCAAAGATCCAGGGGCCCACCTGGGACCTATGTTCAGGCAAGTGGTTGGTACAATTTTTTCCATGATGGGGCACTTTGAACCATTCTGGTCAAATGTCAAATACAGCAGGCCCACCGCAATTTACGGCTTTGGCCTTGGAGAGGTAGAAATGCCTCCCAAGGTTGAAGTAAATACCCAAAATTTATTGGAAAAATTTCACAGCGGATTTGATGACTATCACAATCTATGGGAAGAGATCCTGGCCAAAGATGTTTACCAGAAGCTGTTTGAGATCAAGGGAATGAAAGAAAGGGAGTTTAATTTTCCTACAGATCTGTGGGCAAGGGTCCTGTTCGATATGGCGGTCGGATATCAGTACTCCACAACGGATCAAGATCTAATGATGGAATCCCTGATTCCTCTGTATTTTGGGAGAACCCTCTCCTTTGTTAAAAGGACCAGAAAAATGTCTATCAAGCAGGCGGAAGAGGCAATCGAGGATGATTGCATGACCTTTGAAATGACAAAACCCTACCTGCTCCAGCGGTGGATGGAAAAGAAATCCTCATCAGACTAATGTCGCTTTTGCAAAAATCCCATTAGCGCACTGTTAAAGGCTTCAGCCTGTTCTATATTGGAAAGATGCGCAGCGGAATGGAGCACCACCAGCCTGGAGCCTGGTATTCGTTCGTGCATAGCTTCGGAGGCGGCCACAGGCGTTCCAGGATCGTCCTCACCGACCATTATAAGGGTGGGTATTTTTATATCAGATAGATTCTCCAGGTAATTGAGAACCCTGATAGCTTCGCTACAGCCGATATAGCCCAAGACCGGAGTGGCCAGGAAATGCTTGCGGATCAGCTCCGCCCCACCGGGGTTCTTGCCGAGATAGGGTAAGGTAAACCAACGCTCCATAGTTTCCTGAACCAGGGCCTGCATGCCTTTGTCGCGGGCCGTATTCATGCGCTCCTGCCATACCGGCTGGGCCTCGTCCGGAATTATGGCGGCAGTATCGCACAGGACAAGGCTGCGGAGGCGATCAGCATGATTGAGGGCCAGGCACTGCCCTATCATCCCGCCCATTGACAGCCCTCCCCAGTGCACCACATCAATTCCCAGTGCGTCCAGCAAACATATGGCGTCGTCCCCCAGTTGATCCAGGGTGTACGCTCCTTCTGGCGCATCGGTGCCTCCGTGGCCGCGGGTGTCGTAACGGAGCACCTGGTAACGGGCTTCCAGGATCTCCATCTGCGGATCCCACATGGCAAGACTTGAGCCCAAGGAATGGCCCAGCACCACCACCGGATCGTCTCCTTTGCCTGATAGCTGGTAATTCATTTGAATGCCGTTGGCTTTGATCTTCATGGTCCCCTCCCTACGTCCCGCCCCCAAGGAACTCAAGCTCCTTTTCTTTGGCGGCAATTTCCTCTTCAAGTTCCTCAATGACAATGAGTTGATGAGGCCTGATCGAATGAGCGGGGAGAGATGCCTCTCGTTCGCGGAGTTCCTCTTTTAAGTCCTTTATGCTTTTCTCCAGTTCTCCCCTTTTGACTTCAATTTGCTCCTCGGCCGTTCGAACCTCTTTTACGAATTTCTCCACTTTTTTGAAATCCTTTCTAAATCGTATGGGGTTTCCATCTTCAGCAACAAGATTGGTCTGGGTGCAACTGTCGGCGCCGAAGGGAAATACCTTCAGTACAGCATCATACACATTTTCCGGGGAAAGCCCACCAGCTAAAATTACAGGGATTTTGCTTTTAAGAACCAGTTCCCTGGCCATTTCCCAGTCACAGGTGGTGCCTGTAATGCCAATATAACCCTTGACAGGCTCTTTTCCAAGCCAGGTATCTGTAAGGAAAATATCACTGACAGGTTCAAGTGCCCTGGCTACAGCAATGGTAGGAAACCCGGAAGGTGAGCCTTCCTCAGGCACAGGAATAGACCTCACAATCCTGATCTCCGGGAATTTGTCTTTCAGGTTTGATTGAAACTCAATAAATCGATCCAACTCTATTTCCTGACCGTCACCGTCTGTGAGGCTTTCACAGAAATGGATAAAGTGCGGTCGATAGTAATCGATCGCCCTGTAAAGCGTATTGCCATCCTGGAAAAGGGGGATTAGACTGCACTTTATATCTGTTCTTTCACATATACGGGTAACCTCCCTCAAAACCTCAACACGCCAATCACCTTGAGATAAAAGAACACTACCTATCTGATCCACACCCAATTCAATGCATTTTTCTGCTTCCTGTGGTGTTTGAATTTCATAGATTTGAGTAATCATACCATCCTGTCCTGTTCTGTGGTTTTTCCGGCTTTGGGAATTGGCTTTAAGAGCCTTTCATACGATAAAAGAAGCCAAAGTTCAACTGGATATTAGACTTTGGTTGACTTTCGCTATTGCCTTATCAAATTCAAGTGATATAATATTTTATTCAATTACCACCCCAAAAAGGGGTGACTTGAACGTTGAACCTAATAAGGTTCAAAATATGTAAATGAAATGAATTCGAATGACAAAGGTCAAAGCACAAATTTCAAATGAATGTCAAATGACAAATGCTAAAAAATATGTAAACGTTCAAGGGTTCAAAGTACCATGGTTCACGGTTCAAGGTTAACTGATGAAAACTAAAACAACCCTGAACCCTCGTATGTGACTCCGCAAGGCCAGCGTCACTTTTTTGATCAAACTGGCAACTTTGGTTGCCAGAGGCGGCGCTGAACTGTGAACCTGACAACCTGAGTATTTACAGATAAATAACTGATCGTTTTGGAAAACATTTTGACATTGGGGTTTTGGATTTGATTTGACATTTGGATTTTGTCATTTGAACTTTATTCCATATGGCATCACAAATCACTATCTAACACGCATATCAGA
>JAUWMY010000165.1 GCA_030612945.1 Desulfobacteraceae bacterium | reverse complement strand
AGGAGCAGTATCCAGAAGGTTTTTCGGTCGTTTATTCTTAAATCAAATTTCATTTGTTATCCCAGGGCCAGTATTTTATGCTGACCATAGCATATGGGAAGGAAAACGGAAATACCCACTTTTTAAGACAGGATAACCCTGCGTTCCGCGGGGCAGGCATGGATTGACTTGATTTGTTTGAATTCTTGTAAATCCTTTAACGATCCTGATAGACTGTTCCTTGCTATATGGGTAAGTGATTGAGTTAAACTTGGCCCCAGATTGATTTGAAATTTTTTAAATACTCACTTCACATTTAAGAAAGGCCCAAAGAGATTATCTTAATTCCTTATTCGAGATTTATTCTTAAGGGATATATTACTAATTACCAGGATATCTTGTTTGATTTACAGGATTTTTACAATAAGGCCGTAACATCTCAAAAAGTTCGGGCGCTCACAGCCGGATTAATGTTTGGATTGAATTACAATAGCTGTATAGCCTTTCGGAGTTTAGGCGTGAGCCTTTTATAAAATCCTTACGGATAAACTCCACCCGAACTTATTGAGAAATTACAACATTTTGACATTGGGGTTTTGGATTTGATTTGACATTTGGATTTTGTCATTTGAACTTTATTCCAAAGTGCATCACAAATCACTATCTAACACACATAGCAGAGCCGATCACCATACTGTTCTCCACCCTATCCATGTGTACCGGAATAATCCGGTTTCTTGAATCTTTAGACGAGGGAAAAATAACCGGCAGGTAATTATCGCTCAGACCCTTCATTATCTTCTTTTCTTTTAAATGCCATCTCTCGACGAGCACCTGAAACTCTTTTCTCAAACAATTATGGTAAAACGAGGTCCTATTTTTCAGGCCAATATCTCTTAACTTTTCAGCCCTTTCTTTTATAACACCTGGATCAATCTGCCCATCAAAGGACGCAGCAGCCGTTCCCGGCCGGCGCGAAAAAGGAAATACATGGAGATAGGATACAGGCAAGTCTTTGATAAGGGCACACGTGTTTTCATGTGCAACAATATCTTCTCCCGGGAATCCGGCCATGACATCAACACCGATTGCCGCAAGGGGGATTCTGTCATGAATAGATTCGATAAGTTCAGCAAACTCTCGTGTGGTGTAGTGTCGATTCATTCTTCTCAAAATCCCGTCATCCCCACTCTGGAGAGGGATATGAAAATGCCGGCAGAGCCATGGCTCAGCAGCTACCATTTCCATAAGGCCTGTGTCTATTTCATTTGGTTCAAGGGAGCTAAGTCGTATACGGGTGGGAAAGCCTTCTTTCCCGATAGCGTGAAGTAATTTTTTTAGGTTCATTTCCCCTTCCAAATCAACACCGTACTTCCCGAGATGAATGCCTGTAAGCACAATCTCTTTGTAACCCTGATCGGTGAGAGACTCGACCATGGACAGGACCTTCTCAGGAGCAAGGCTTCTATAGGGCCCCCTTGCGAAGGCGACAATGCAATAACTGCAAAAAGACTGGCACCCATCCTGGATTTTTAAATAGGCCCTAGTTCGATCTGGAAAGCTTTTTATCTGAAGGAAATCAAAGGGCATCCCGGGCTTAAAATCATTTAAAGCAGTCATTTGCTGCCCTGAATCTGCCAGTGTCAGGAGAAGTTCCGGTATTTTTCCCTTAACGGTGTTGTCGGCAATAAGCCCAATTCCTTCTATTTGGCGAAGTTCGTCCGGAAAAACCTGTGCGTAACAACCAATAGCAGCGACTATCCCTTTCGGGTTCCCACGAATGGCCTTTCGGATCTCCTGCCTCGACTGATGCCCAGCCTTTTGAGTAACGATGCACGTGTTGACAACCGAAACATCAGCCCTCTCCCCATTGACTGCCTGGTGCCATCCAGCACGAGCCAGTGCATCCTTCAAATAAGCGGATTCATACTGGTTCACTTTACAGCCAAGGGTAATAATTTTAAAGGAAGTGTTTGTCATTGGTCATTGGTTCATCTGATTTGCACCTAAATTCGAGAATTAAAATCCGAATCTGATGCAGAGAATGCGGGAAATAGCCATTTATGGATGGGCACTAGCTAACAACTTCGTCTTTGACCTTAGACTTTGCGCCTTTCGCCTTGTGCCTTCCCTATCCACCCACCCCCCAGTACTCGCTCTCCCTCATAACAGACAAGCGCCTGACCGGGGGCAACAGCCCATTGGGGTTCATCAAAAACAAACGCCACCTTATCTGAAGAAATGACCTCAAGACGGCCCGACGCAGGTCTATGCCGGTAACGTATCTGGGCCTGCGCCTCCATAATGCTTCGAGCAGGCACCTCTCCTATCCAGTTGAATCCATGCGCCTCCAACCTGGTTAAGTAGAGAGTCTCTTTTCTTCCCACAACCACCTCATTTGTCCCCGGCCTGATTTCCTTCACATAATATGGACGAGGCGAAGCGATCCCAAGCCCCTGTCTCTGACCAATAGTATACCTGAAGGCTCCGGTGTGTTGCCCGAGTATCTCGCCACGATTATTGATAATATTTCCGGACTCGTTCACCCCGGGGCCCCTTTGATTCTCAATAAAAGAACGATATTCATTCTCCGGAATAAAACAAATCTCCTGACTCTCGGGAACAGAGTGAACAGGCAACCCCATCTCAAGCGCCTGTTTTCGCACCTCGTCTTTGGTTGTCTCGCCCAGTGGGAAAACGGCCTTTGATAAAAGAGACTGGTTGAGACGGTGCATAAAATACGATTGATCCTTACGCCTGTCCTTTCCCCTCAATAGCTCGAAATACTGGTTTTCATCTTTTTTCCCGATCCTTACATAGTGGCCCGTGGCGATGTAATCAATTCCGTTCTGTTTTGCATAGTCGAGAAGGAATTCAAACTTTATCTTTTGATTACACACCACACACGGGTTGGGGGTGAGTCCCTTCAAGTAGGCATCTACAAACGGGTCAATCACGGATCGACGAAATGTCTTTCTAAGGTCCAATACCTCTAAGGGGATCTTTAAATGCTCGCCAACCTGCTTAACGGCAACGATTTTAGCATCTGTTCTTGAAAGGGAGCCTGACAGCAAAAAATGGAGTCCATAGACCTCCCACCCTGCTATTCTCAAAGAGGCAGCGGCCATAGCACTATCCACTCCTCCGCTAAGGGCGACCACCACTGATGTAGGCTTTTCTCTCATTCCATAATCAAAATATTTATTAATTTGAAAGATCTGGCCCTCTATCCTTGATATGACCGTTGAGGGTCCAATCAGAAGCCACCAAGAAAACTGGTGGTATGAGGAAGACCCCTAAAAGGGGCCGCGGAAATAGTCAGCAATAGTTGATTTTAAATAAGAATATCGAAATCAGAAACGATACCAAATGACCAAAACCCTTCTGTACACATCGCCTATATATAACTGGCTTCTTAGTACCCGTTTTGAACATTAGGAAATTTGAATTTCGAATTTGTTTCGGATTTCGATATTCGGATTTCGAGTTTATGGTCTTCACGAATACGCCTGAAACGGTATAACCTTTTCAATTCTCACCGGTAAAACCAGTGGATTATGACGATTTAGTATTCCCATCCCAGCTTGAAGAGCACCCGGCTGTCATAATTCTCTCTCCCGTCCGCCGGGGAGTTGACCCAGTCGTAATTGTACTGCAGGGAAGTGAAAATATTGTGTACGATGGGTATGCGAATCCCGGTCCGTGTGCGCAGCCGCCATACATCGCTGTCTTCAAGGCTTACAAAACCGCCATCATGATGGAAAAGCTGCAGAACCCGATTGAAAAACCACATGTCAAAGTCAATGCCCCAGAACCCTGCGGCATAATCCCGGTGGTCTTTGTTGTCAAAACTCGGTTGTGGCTCGCTGTAATCTTCACTCACATAGCTCGGGCCTATTTGCAGGCTGAGATTCTTCTTCTTGGACTCCCATACCTGGTAACCCACGCCACCGGCCACGGACCACAACAGATCCAAATCCTGGAACTTGTCCCTTTCGGTCCGGCCGTTGCCAAAGAGATACCACTTCTCGGACATGAAACGGTTATAATCGAGGTTGAGGAGGGAGTTGTCTGAGCTTCTTTCTCCACGCGTATTCTCAAGATTATACTCACCGAAGAGGGTGATCCTGTGGGGACGTTTTGAGAGTCCAAGTCGGAAATCGGCGTTGTAATTATCGTTATCAGTGTTTCCCCTCTCTATATCGGCTCCAGCGGTAATCCGGGCATTGAATTTCCATTTCTCAGGAGGCTTTGGAGGCGCTAAAGTCTGTACCTGGGACATGGCTATGGGCTCTGTGTCAGGACCGGTTTCAGGCTTCAGCACAAGGGTACCATCCTCCGCTGTAATAGCTTTGCCCTTAAAGGCCTTTTCATCTGGGAGAGAGATCTCCAGGATGTCTTCGGAGGTAAGCCGGGCCACCTGATCCCAGGCAATGGTGACCTTGCCCGCGTATGCGGTCTCGAACACCAGTTTGCCTGATTCCATAGAGACTATCTTGCCCTGGAGCCGGTCGCCGTTTTTCATGATCACCTCATCCGCATGGGCGTAACCCAGGAGCATAATGGCCAGGAGGAGGGCCATCCAGCAAGGCCTCAAGCATCGCCTCCCCTGTTTGAATGCTGTTTTCAAAGACGTCTTTTTTTGAAAAAGGCCACTACTGGATAGAATAGTTTTGGCCCTGGATTGGGTTTTATATGTTGTCATAGGTTGCATCGAAGACTCCTTTCTTAAGTCATATCTTGTCTTGCCTGTCTGAATGATGTTCGGTTCATGCCAATACCACAAATTATTTCAAAGTTCAAGCTTGATATAGCCGCAAAAAGGCACAAAATACACAAAAACAATAATTTATATATTGGAATATCAAATAGTTATGGGCGTCAAAAATATAAATTCGGACTTTTTACAAGACCATCAAGCTTCCTTTCGATTTTTTGAAAAATAAAGAATTCAGGCCCTTCGTCCCTTTGCCTTACTTAAACTTCCCCTCCGAATAACGACTCCAGAACTGAGAAGGGGTCATGCGGTTTTCAAATGATGGACCGATTTCGCGGATAGATTTCATCGCGCGTATAATTTCAATGCCTTTTTTTTAATGCGTCCGGGCGTGAAAATCAACCGTTTTAGGGATAGCCCCTTGAGAGGGGTCAAATCTTTGATTGACCTTTCTTTATAGTGAATCAAATATTTGCCCATAACGCTTTTTGAACTTATTGCTTCTCAACCTTCTCTTTACCTTAGGGCTTGCGTAAAAATAACTTCACATTTTCGCATCCCATCTTCAGGCCATCTTTGCCTGCGCCTCAATCGCAAAATCCTCGAAATAATAATACTGTTCCTGTGGTTTTGCTCAATCGGCGCAACCAAATCTAACTTAAATTTGGGCGCCAATTCTGTGAAATTACTTTTACGCAAGCCCTTACTGATTGCATTGCTAACGGAACTGTAATTATTTAAATTAAATTCCTCACCTATCTTTTCTAAACGCTCACTTCGAATATATCTTAAAAGATAGATAGCAAGATCACTCGCCTCATTCTCCACACCCCTCCTGGCGTGAAAAGCCTCCTGCCCAAGCCTTGCACGGTTCATAACATGATACCATACATTTGGGAATTCTATCCTAAGTGGTCTGGACATGATTTGTAAATATAGCAGATCACTACAGGTAAGTCATTCAAAGATTTGACCCCTTCATATCCCGGTCCGTTTCCACCCGGGCCTCAACCCACACCGCCCCGAATACAGGTTCTTTCATCTTGGGGGACTGAACAGAAGCGGCAAAACGGGAGGCGAGTTTGTTGCCCTCAAACTCCTCCAGCTGAGGCTGGTAGATGGTGATGGTGGCCTCCGGCGTGACAATTTCCCGGGGCCAGGTCAGTTCTGACGATACCCCGGTAGCCGATTCTTTAGCCACGGCGGAAAAAACGACACAGAACAACACGGCGATTGATAATAACAGCGTCCATTTCTTACCCATATCCGACCCCTTTTTTATATTCACATGACATGCCTATCCGGTTGACACAGGTTGGTGCTTTGGGGGTATGATCCTGCGCATGTCAGATTACCCTCGGACTCTGTTGGAGTTTCAGCATCTTTTCCCTGATGAGACGGCAGACGGCCTGCGCCAGCCATCTGGAGCGTATACGGAGTCAGCCCGACGCACTTGCAGGGCTATCTCAACGAGTTCGTGTTCCGATTCAACCGGCGATTCTGGCCGATG
>JAUWMY010000143.1 GCA_030612945.1 Desulfobacteraceae bacterium | reverse complement strand
GAAAAGTACGGCCTTCATTCCCCTTTGGTGTGAAGTTTCTGAAGACCAGGGTCTCCTTTAGAGAAAACCCTGGTACAAGTCTATTTATGGCAGAGAGCCTTCTGATCAGACCCGGGCTATGGTCATTCCTGAAAGGAGAATCAAAATACCGGTTTGACTGCCTTGCCTATGGAGGAGATATAAAGGGTTCTGTTCATTTTTCAGACAATGGTGGGGAGGCATCTGAGCGCCCTTTTACTACATCAATTGAACTGAGAGATATACGCATCAATGATTACGAGTATCTTTTTACTCTGATTGGCCGGAATGTGAAAGGGATCCTTGGAGGCGTTATCACCTATAGCGGACAGGGCAGTTTATTGATAAATGGCACAGGGGAGGCAAATCTGAGAATATCAGATGGATCGGTAGAGCTTTTGCAGCCCATATTCAGTTTGGAGTCTGTCAGCTTTGATGATATCCGGATCAAAATGATTCTTGATAAGACAAAAATAAAACTGACCCATGTTGAACTAAGAGGCAGAGAGATAAAGGGAACATTATCGGGCACTATCGGTTTGAAACAAGATTTTTCCAGGAGCAGGCTCGCGTTGAGGGGGAGCATTGAACCATTGGAAGGCTTTTTTAAAAGCGAAAACGGCGCACCTCGTATTATGAAGCTATTCAAGCGACGTCTGAGAGAAGGAAAGCTCTCTTTTGTCGTTCGCGGTACACCCGCAGATCCCAAAATCAGGTTCATATAAAGCACATGACAAAGCTATTTTACACTATCTTAAACATTGTTGCCTTATCTCTCGTTGTTTATATTGGCGTAGACACCTTTTACAGGGTCGTCTCTTCAGAACTAAAAGGGGTAAATACCAAAGAGGTAGTAACGGAGCAACTCCCGAATGTCGAAGAGAGTAAGAGGTCCCCCTTGAGTAGTTTTAAGGTAATAACCGAACGAAATTTATTTGGTTCTCTTGATAAGGCCTCTAAAGATGTTAATGAAGAAGAAATTGAAGAACTTGAGCTCACGTCTCTTAAGATTGCCCTTCTCGGTACGGTCACTGGTAATGAGCAGAACGCCTTTGCTGTTATAGAGGAAACAGATAAAAGAAAACAGGGTTTATATAAAATTGGAGACAGCGTGCAGAACGCAACTGTTAAGAAGATTCTAAGAGAGAAAGTGGTGCTCAGGGTAGGGACAAAAGATGAAATATTGACAATGGAAGAATCCGCTGCTTCAAGAAGAGATAAACGACGAGGACCCTCAAAATCCACTGCGCGAGGAAGCACCATAACGGTCAGCCGTAAGGATATACAGAACTCACTAAAAGATATTAATAACCTTATGTCTCAAGTACGCATTCGTCCTCACTTTAAAGATGGTAAATCCGATGGATTATCAGTATCACGGATTAAAGGCGGTTCTATTTTTTCAAAGTTAGGGCTTAGAAATGGGGATATTGTCCAAAAGATAAACGGCGAACCCATAAATAGTCCTGATGAGGTGCTGGTGTTGTATGAGAAATTGAAATCTGGTTCTCGTGTGTCACTCGAAGTGACTCGGAAAGGTGAACCGAAGACCATGAATTACAGGTTCAGATAAGGCTGTGTATACTTCATTTTTCGGTTTTAAAGAAAAGCCATTCAATCTAACACCAGATGCACGATACCTCTTTCTGAGTCCCCATCACAAGGAGGCACTCGACCACCTGCTTTACGGGATTAATGAGAGAAAGGGCTTTATTGCCATTACCGGCGGTGTTGGCACGGGAAAGACAACCCTCTGCCGTACCATCCTCAGCCATCTGGACACACAGACAAAGAGTGCTTTGATATTCAATTCATTTATCTCCGACAATGAACTCCTGAAAACCATAATCCAGGAATTTGGCATTGAAATGGAACAGGAGATCGAGAGTAAAAAGGACAATATTGACGCGCTCAATCAATTTCTGCTTGATAACTTCAGTCAGGGTGGCAACGCGGTGCTCTTGATTGATGAGGCTCAAAATCTCTCTCATACTGTGCTTGAGCAGATACGAATGCTGTCAAATCTGGAAACTGAAAAGGAAAAATTGATCCAGATTGTGCTGGTGGGACAGTACGAGCTGGCAGAACTCCTTGCCACACCCTCCCTGAGACAGCTCAATGAGCGCATTACGGTTCGTTATGATCTGCGGCCTTTGGAATTTGAAGACATAAAAGGCTATGTGGAGCATCGTCTGGTGGTGGCAGGCGGTCGTGGAAATGTACGGTTTACAAATGGAGCATTCAGGAAAATCTATAAATACTCTCAGGGTAACCCAAGACGGATCAATGCTGTTTGTGATAGAGCGCTTCTTATTGCGTACTCCAGGGAAGAATATATCATTTCAAAAGGAATGGCTGGGAAGGCTATCAATGACTTCAGTGGAAATATGGCCATTGACCATTCAGTGTTGGGTTGGCACAGGAGGGGGACTGAATCAACCACTGTTGTAGTACTTGTACTGGTCTTGCTCATCATCATTGCTGGACTCACCGGATGGAACTTCAGAGATCAGATTGCAGACGTTTTTTCAGGCAGGAAAAAGATTCCAGAGGTTAGGGCCGAATATGATACCCCTGTGTCTCCTGAGCCCGCAATGAAATTAGACGGTTTATTTCTTGATGAAAAGACGAGTATTGCGGGTCTCTTTGACCGTTCCAATATTAGACTGGAAACTGGCGACAATTTAGGCCTTTTTTCCTTTGATGTGGCTCCTGAATACTATGTGATGTTCAAAAAGCCTTTTCGGATACATCTGCCCGATTCTCTTTCTTCATCCCTGACATCCCCACGCTATCTTCTAATACACAGGGTAAAGGATGATGGTGCCATTGCCGTTGACTCTGAGGGCAAGGAACAGGGTATTGTCAGGGATTTTATTCTCAGGCATTGGGACCAGAAAATTTCGTGGGTATATCCCTATAAAAACAAGGGTATCCGTTTAATGAAGGGGATGCTGGTCCCTGATGTGTCAGAGATTCAAAGGATACTGAATAATATAGGATATATGGTGAACCCTACAGGTGTCTATGATGAATCAACATTTAACGGGGTAATGAAATTCCAGGAAGATTTCGGACTGATGGCCGATGGGATTGTTGGCCTTCGGACAAGGGCCTTATTCTATCAGATGGTGGATTGATATGAGTTACATCCATGAGGCCCTGAACAAGGCGCAGAAGGAAAGAGATACTCATCAGGGAAAATATAGCGGTATCCTTTCTAAGGGAAGGGCAAAAAAAGGTGCTTTTTCCCGCAGGCCGGTTTTGTGGATCACATTAGCTATTATTGCTATTTGTGTTGTTTTCGCATATTATTCATGGTTGGATTCAAGACACCCACAATCCCCTGCAGCATCTGAACAAAAATTCAAAATGCCGGCAGAAACCTCGGCCAAAAAACCTGCTTTAGATGCTAAAAAACATTATGACAGAGGCAGGGTTTTTTATAAGAAAGGCCGCCTGCGGGATGCAAAGCGGTTATATGGAGAAGCGCTTACGATAGACCCGGGTTATGTGGACGCATTGAATAACCTTGCGGTTATATATATGCATGAGAAAAACTTTTCTGCAGCCCAGAGAAACCTTGAAAAAGCAATTCGGCTGAAACCGGCGGATGTTGACCCTTATTATAACCTGGCATGTGTTTTCGCAATCAAAGGCGAGGTATCCAAAAGCCTTTCGCATCTTAAAAAGGCAGTTTCCATGGACCGGTCAGTTAGAAAATGGGCTCAAAAAGATGCTGATCTGAATAATGTTAGGAGAGCACCTGAATTTAAGGATATAATTAGATAACCAGCAGATGAAGGAAACTATGGACTGGAATAATTTGAAACAGAAGATCAGAAAATTACTTTGCTGCTTCCTGTGTGTGGGCATATGGGGATTTCTAAGTAGCTCTGCTGTAATGGGAGCCCGTGTTACAGGGGAGGCAGGTGTAACTACCACCAGTTCAGAAACAGAACCGAAGACCCAGAGACCTGTTAAGGTCAGGCCTCGTGAAAAATCCGCTACTCAGAAAAGGCCTGTTAGGGCGAAGGAAAAGGTTACCAATAAAGAGATTGTTAAAAAAAGGGTTATCACAGAGGATAAGAAAACCACGAAAAGATCAACTACCGACAAGCCTTTTGTAACTATTGATTTTGACAATGTTGATATTGCTATATTTGTCAAGTTTATCAGTGAACTGACGGGCAAGAATTTTGTTATTGACAAGGCAGTTAGGGGAAAAGTAACGATTATCTCTCCCACCAAGATTTCAGTGAAAGAAGCTTACAGGGTTTTTGAGTCTGTATTGGAGGTCCACGGCTATACCACGGTTCCTGCCGGAAGCGTAACAAAGATTGTACCGGCAGTTGCAGCACGATCCAAGGCCATTGAAACGAGGCTTCGCGCGGAAGGCATCAGCCCTGAAGACAAGGTGGTGACGCAACTAATACCTCTCAGGTATGCGGATCCCAACGAGTTGAAGAAGCTTTTTGCACCCCTGATATCCAAGAGCAGTGTTCTTGTTTCTTACCCGCCAACGGGAATGTTGATTATTACCGACGTGCTTTCCAATATCAAACGCCTGCTTCGTATTGTAGACGCAATAGACGTGGAAGGCATTGGTGAAGAGATATCCATTGTTCCCCTTGAACATTCAATGGCTGCTGTGATGGCGAAGTCATTAGGCACTCTTTTTCAAAAAAAGAAGGTCAGGGTCAAGAAAGGTGCGTCTCTGGTATCTGATATCAAGATTGTTCCCGATGAAAGAACCAATTGCCTGATAATACTGGCTTCTGAATATGATACCATGAAGATCAAACAACTGGTAGAATTGCTGGATAGGGAGACTCCCCCCGGCGAAGGGGATGTTCACGTTTATTATCTTGAGAATGCCAATGCCGAAGAGCTTGTAAAGGTTTTGATGGCCATTCCATCGAAACAGGCAAAGGGAGTGAAAAAAGGAAAAGCGCCGGTTGTATCCAAAGAAGTCCAGATCGTGGCCGACAAGGCTACCAATTCTCTTGTAATTATGGCAAACAGGGATGATTATCTCGTCCTGGAAGCCGTAATAAAGAAATTAGATATTGTACGAAAAATGGTATACATCGAAGCCCTTCTCATGGAAGTTGATGCCCGGAAGGCATTCGATCTGGGTATGCAATGGTTTATTGGAGATGAATCAATCGGTACGCGTGGCGGCAAGAATATTGCGGCCTTTGCCGGCTCAACACCATCGAAGAATCTTTTTCCGTCAATTGATCCCGTTACCTCGACTGGCATACTTCCCCCCGGGTTACTTCTGGGAGTTCTGGGAGAGGCCATAACTATTGCAGGGATTGATTTCCCAAACATTGGAGCGGTCGTAAAGGCCTTTCAGGGTGATTCTGACGTGCATATCATCTCAACTCCCCAGCTTATGACACTCGATAACGAAGAAGCGGAGATCCAGATTGTAAAAAATATCCCATATCTTACCAGTAAGGATACATCAGCATCACTCGTAGATTACAGTAATTACGAATACAAAGATGTGGGTGTCACTCTTAATATAGTGCCACAAATTAACCAGGAGAGATTTGTCCGTTTAAAAATTTCCCAGGAGGTGGCCCAGGTGGTTGAAGCTGAATCCATAATTGGCCTTCCCACCACACTGAAAAGGGTTGCCAAGACCACTGTGACCGTCAAGGATGGCCATACCGTGGTTATTGGCGGTTTGATCGATCAGGCATTAAATGCAAGTACTTCAAGTGTGCCTTGTCTTGGAGATATCCCCGGTCTCGGATGGCTTTTCAGGACCACTTCGAGGGCTTCAGATAAAACCAACCTTTTCATTTTTGTTACGCCCCATATCATTGAAAACCCGGACGAGGCAAAAAAGGTTTATCAGGAAAAAAGAGATTACATAGAAAAACTTCAAGAGGGCGGTATCAAGATGTATGACCGGCCGGGCAGTAAGAGTTCCAAAGAAAAAAAACAATAATCTTTTTAGAGTAAAGGCATGGGCCATAGGCTGATTGGTGAAATACTAAGAGATCTCTGCGGTCTTTCAAATGAGTCTCTCGAAGAAGCTCTGAGAATACAGGAAGAAAAAGGAGATCGGATCGGTGAGATATTGGTACGGCAGAAGGCAATATCAGACTCCGACCTTTTAAAGGCCCTCAGCATTCAGTTCAATCTCCCTTTTTCATCAACCCTGCCTATCGAGGACTTGAACACCGAATTCACCGCAAAGGTTCCCATCCAGTTTCTAAAAAAATACAAGATGGTTCCGGTGGTTGTCCCCAATGGCGCATTCATAGCCTTTAACGACCCACTACTCTTCCAACCCTTAGATGACCTGCGGCTTCTCCTGGGTCTGGACGGGATCAAGGTTGTTCTTACACCTTATTCCGCTATCCTTTCAACAATCAATTTTGCCTATGACATGAGCAGTGATTCTGCTGAACAGGTCATTCAGGACATGCATGAGGAAGACACTGACCTGATCATTTCTGAGATAGAGGAGACCGGTGATCTTCTCGAGGACACGAGTGATGCTCCCATTATCAAGTTAGTCAACCTGATGCTGTCTCAGGCAGTAAAAGCCCGTGCCAGTGACATCCATATAGAACCCGCTCAAAACCGTATAAAGATTCGCTACCGCGTGGACGG
>JAUWMY010000370.1 GCA_030612945.1 Desulfobacteraceae bacterium | reverse complement strand
AAAAACCTGTATTCACCGCAGAGACGCAAAGGACGCAGAGATAAATGATTTTCTCTTTGCCGTTGAGAGGCCCCGCAGAATCTGACGGGATTAAGAAACGGCAAAGAGAAACTGCTCAATATAGTTAGTCGTTTCAACATGACCTTTAATTTTATCTTATTTGTATGTCTATCTTAGATATTGATAGATAAAGTAATATCTATCTATGTGAATTTATAGATGGCTATCTCTTTTTGTTTTTCGACCTCTCAACGAAAAACAAAAAAAGAAGTAACCTCTGCGAACTCTGTGCCTCTGCGGTGAAATACCTAACCGCACAGGTTGATTTTATTCAGCGCGGCTTCGCCGCTCTAAAAAGAGGGGATTTCTGCTATCAAGTTATGATCACAGTGAATGGGAAAAAGGTCCCCTGGCGCGAGGGAATGACGGTCTCAGATCTGCTCAATGACCTGAATGATTCCTATACCTATATTGTTGTCCGCATAAATGATAAACAGGTATCCAGACCTAACTTTGATACGACCTTGATTCCTGATAATTCAGAAGTATTCCTGGTTCCTATGGTTGCAGGAGGGTAACCCCTCATCCATTATTTAACGCCTTTGCTTTTCTGTTAACTGCGCTCCTTCTGCTTTTTGTGGGCTTCATCCACCAACTTGATCGAGTCTGACCACGATTCTGCGCAGAACCGTTTAAACCTGTCCAGTTTGTCAACATCCGGTAACAATTCACTCCGGGCGGTGACGGTTCCTACCGCGATATGATATTCTGACAGTGCCTCTATATATTCCTGACGACGCCCTTTTGGAATAATGATGGGAGGATAACCGGCCTTGATTAAGGGAACATTGGCAATAAGACGGGCTATCCGGCCATTACCGTCCCAAAAAGGATGAATTCTGACAAAGGAAATATGAAGAAACACATAGGCCGTGAGCGCTTCTTCCCTGTTTAGAGTTTTTTCTTTACAGGTATTTTGAAACAAGGCAAGCCAGCTTTGCATGAGTTCCGGGACATCCTTTGGGGAAGCATATTCAAATATGATCTGATCATCGCCAGAAACAATAACCGTAGAATTCGGTTCTACCTTCCAGTCGCCAACAGGCTTGTAGACATCAAAGATCCGTTCAGTCTGCACAGCCTTGTGAAGGTCAAACAGGTCCTTTTCAGTTAAATAGGATTTCCTTCTAATAAAATCATAAACAAGATCAATCGCCTTAGCGTGGCCCACAACCTCCTCATGATCCTTCAGCGACTTGCCTGAAACCGCGAGGCCCTCCTCAAGGACAAATGCTGTCTCCCCAAGGGTCAGGGTATTGCCTTCAATTGCCGTAGACGTGTGTGTCCAAAGGTTGCGAAGCTGGACCAACAGTGCCTCACGGATATCACTATCCAGGTCTTTTAGGAAATCGAACATAGTTAAAATCCCATTCTCAGTCGTTCTTCATCTCACATCATTTTCCGGCGGTGTTTCAAGAATTCCTTTCTCCAGCCTGAATCGCCTCCAGGCCGGTCCTTTTGAGCTTGCGTCGTCCATATCTGCACCAACAGGTTATCTGATTTGGCATCATGTTCCAATCCTTTTCATTCAATTACTCTATTACTGTATCCAATTCGTGTTTTATACCTTCTGCAAGCCAGTGCCTGATGAGTGTTTGATAGGGTATTGATTTCATGGTTGAGAGCTTTTTAATAGCCATGACTTGAAGAGGATCAATCTTAATTGTAATATTTTTCAAATTCCTTTTGCGTTTGCCTGAAAGAATTTCCCGGCGCAGGCCTTCATCAAGCACCAGATCGGTCGGGTCACCAGTGACCTCATTTAGAATATCCCGATCCTCATAATACTTGATCCAGTCCTTCTGTTTCTTTGTCTTTTTCATATCCTATCCTTTTTGCTTCTTGTAATATCGGATTTCTGCTCGACCCATGTCCCACCCGGTAATGGGCCTGGTAATACCCCCTGGTTTGAGTTCAAAAATAACGGCCAGATATCTTCCCTCTAATGTTTGTCCAAAATCCGCATAGTGCCCCTTTTTCGTTTTTCTAAAAAGAGGCTTATTGGCAAAGACTTGTTCTGCCTCTTCAGGCTGAATACCGTGACTGAGTTGAAGATGTAAAGCATTACCCTCGTCCCATTCAAAATCAGAGATCCTCACCATTGTGCTCCTATTTAAAAGTCCTACATAGTATGACTAAGATGTTAAAAAATGTCAACCTCAAATAAATCCCAACTAAGACAAAGGTGAATGGCGCTTTTTTTAATCATTATTTGCCTGTCCCCTTTACAATTACCAGTTGAGTGGATTTTGACTTTGAAAAACCGCATTGATTGTAGATGCTGTCGATGATGTAAGTTTTGGTGATTGTCATGGCGCGGCTCCTTTTTTCTTCTAACCTGCATTGCTCTAGTTTTTCTCTATCTCAAAAGTCACGGTTCCCCCTCCTGTATAATCACAGGGATCAAGACACTGCACATAGGCCTTTTCCCCATCCTTGGATAACCCCAACTCTCTCGAATCCACCCCTTTATAAAGAGCAATGTAGTAGGGCATAATGGAGGATAATGAATGTATGCAAAGATTATCGGTTTCTTTCAAATTCAACCGGTATCCCTCGTCTAACACGATCCTATCCCCAACCTTGTAGACAGGGCAATTGCCCTTGATCTCTTTCACAGTGATAAGCAATCTATCCATATAATGAGTCCCTCAGCTACGCCAAAATAATGCTGTCACAACCCTTCAGCGTATGTTTTATCCGAATTAACCTATTCCCCAACAGCTTCCGATGCTGAGTAGAGGAGGGAATTCCCCTTCTTACCCACGACTTC
Organism: Desulfobacteraceae bacterium; assembly: GCA_030612945.1. Lineage (GTDB taxonomy): Bacteria > Desulfobacterota > DSM-4660 > Desulfatiglandales > Desulfatiglandaceae > 4484-190-2. The sequence continues at coordinate 882 of JAUWMY010000370.1, read as the reverse complement.
GATGGCTCCCATATGGCGCAGGCAGTACGCCATTTTTTGAGCAAGCCAGCGTGGCTGCTCAATGACCTCAGCCAGCTCACGAGTGGAGAAGGGATCCGATAGATCCGGGGGAATGAGGGCCAGGAAGTCAGAGGGTCTTTTAAACACATGGCTGCTTACCACTCCGAGAAGCCGGTGATCTGCAACACTCCATCCCTTGCGCCGCCAGCTGCCCTGACCGTCATCACGACGGTCCTCTTCCTCTTGAATGAGAAGTACTTCGAGGGAAAAATTCTCCTCCTTTATTAGACTTGGGATACTGACTAATTCTTCAAAGAGGAAAAGAAGGTGTCCCCTCTTGGGAGACTTCCGCCTGCCGAGCCGTTTCACTCCATCACCTGACAAACGGACAATCCACTTTTCTTTCGCAATTGGAAAGACCAGTCGTACGCGATGTTTTGCTATCAATGTTTTCAGCTTTTTCCTCTGAGAAGAAAAGTTGCTGGTCTGGATCTCGATGAGGATCTTACGTCGGACTATGTCGATGTGGAAACCGTCCATCTCGGCCTCCACGCGGTCGCCAGGCTTAGCATACCAGTTCTTGAGTGCGGAGTGAAGGCTCTTTTCGCCCAGTGTGCCGATCGAGCCTCCTCGGGCCTGACTGGCTTTTGAACTCTTCGTCCTCTGTTTTATTGCCCCCAGATTCATCATGTTTGAATGCGTTCACGAAGAAAGATCAGATCAACCTGTACCTCAGATATGTATATCGCTTCTCTGTCTTATCGTTTTTGACCCCAATCGCCATGGCCTTCCTGGTTCCGGCTATCACCACCAATTTCCTTCCCCTTGTAACCCCTGTGAAGATCAGCTTCGGTGGGTAGAGAAGATAAACTTGGTTGAGGA
>JAUWMY010000300.1 GCA_030612945.1 Desulfobacteraceae bacterium | reverse complement strand
GCCCAGGTGGAGGTGGGACCGGCCTACAGGCCGGTCAGGCCCGATCATGATACAGTAAGGGGGCGGGAAATGTTTGAAAAAGGGGCCATTGATATGGTGACCTTCACGAGTTCTTCTACTGTAAATAATTTTGTTGAGATGTTTAAGACCGATATCCGGAAGTTACAGAAACGGATGGACTCAGTGGCAGTGGCCTGTATTGGGCCCATCACCGCGAAGACTGCTCAGAAGAATGGCTTCACAGTAACTCTTACCCCCCCCGAATACACCATTGAATCCCTCACTGACAGCATTGTGCAGTATTTTTCATCTCACTAATTTAAATTGTTGCTAAATACTCTTGCAACTCACCTTGAAAATGGTAATATAGTTTTTTGCAGGATTTTAAAGCTGGACATTGTGCCACCTAGTGCCCCGTCTCAAAAGTTTAGTGCCTTAAAATGGCAACATGAAATATTCATATAAATTCATACGTTTCACCCATCTGTGGGTGACGGGAAAATCCGAAATTCGAATATCGAAACTCGAAACAAATACAAATGACAAAAATATCAACGACCAAAACGGGAAATGGTCGTATCATGAGGGTTTTGTTTAGAATTTTGAAAATTCGCATTTCGATATTGTTTCGTATTTCGATATTCGTATTTTTTTAAGTTATTCCTGTGATTTGATGACATGATAAATTGCCAAAATCAGGGACAGAACTTATGAGACACGGTACTAGGTTAGGTGCTGCCATACAGCAATTGTAATGAAAGCCGGCCGTTATGGTAAAGACATCCAGCATATCAGAACCGAAAGTATTCGTTAGCCCAAAGACAAAGGAGAGGAAAACAATGATAGCAAATAAAAGAGTCCCTAACATAAGATCTCTGATTGTCATCGCATTGATAGGTATTGGACTCCTGGCATTTACAACGTCCCAGGCAGGTGCTGAGGAAGCGCTCAAGCAACAGCTACTCGTCGATGCATCACGGATATCCATTGAGAACTGCGTTGCTGACCCTAATATGCAATGGTTCCTGCACCACTTACAAAATGCCAAAGGCCTTCTAATCGTGCCAAGGCTGTACAAAGGAGGCTTTTTCCTTGGCGGCTCGGGCGGCAGGGGCGTTCTGCTGGTACGCGATGAGAAGACAGGTGAATGGATTGGTCCGGCCTTTTACACGCTTGGCTCAGTGACCTTTGGCTTACAGATTGGTGGCGAGGTGGCGGAAGTGGCAATGATGGTGATGACGCAGAAGGGCCTGGAAAACCTGTATTCTACAACCTTCAAATTCGGAGGTGATGTCTCCGCGGCCGCCGGACCCTATGGCGCTGGTGCCGCAGGCGCCGTATCCAGTTTTAATGCTGACTTTCTTTCCTTCACACGGGCAAAAGGCGCCTATATTGGCGTGTCGCTGGAAGGAGCTGTCGTAAATACGAACTATGAATGGAACAAAACTTACTATGGCAAGCCAATAAAACCGGTGGACATTTTCGTGGGCCGCAGTGTCAGCAACCCTGGGTCGGCTGAGCTCCGATCCGCAATAGCCAGGCTCGCAAAATAGCCTTCTCGTGGCATCTCACAACCGCTTTCTTAGAAACGTCATTATCATGCCAAAGTCACCATTCTAAGCTTAAGATACAGGCAATATCCAAAACTTTGTATCGTAATATCAAGCTATTACTTTGGCCGGACCCCAGGCTAAAACACATTAAGTGCTTTCATTAAGGGACACTAATATATGCCTCAAATACGAAACTTCAGCATCATTGCCCATATTGACCATGGAAAATCAACACTGGCTGATCGCATGATTCAGCTGACGGGCCTTGTGGAAAGCCGAAATTTCCGTGACCAGATCCTGGACAACATGGATATCGAACGGGAAAGAGGAATCACGATAAAAAGCCAGGCCGTCAACCTTCCTTATGTCAACTCGAAAGGCGAAGAGTTTGAACTAAACCTGATTGATACCCCCGGCCATGTGGACTTTTCATATGAAGTCTCCCGCGCATTAGCGTCGTGCGAGGGTGTCCTTCTCCTGGTCGATGCCTCCCAGGGCGTGGAAGCCCAGACCGTGGCCAACCTTTTTGCGGCCATGGAGCACGATCTCACCATCATCCCGGTTATCAATAAAATTGATCTGCCATCTGCGGACATAGACCAGGTGAGGGAACAGATTGAAGTGGATCTGGCCCTTGACTCGGACATGGCTATTCTGTGCTCTGCCAAGGAAGGGACAGGCATCGAAGATGTGCTCGAGGCCATAACTGCGCACATTCCATCCCCGGAGGGAAATGTTGGCGAACCTTTGAGTGCCCTCATATTCGATGCGCATTATGATCCTTTTCGTGGGACCATTGTCAGCCTGAGGGTTTTTTCAGGCCGGGTGCGCCCGGGTGATACGATCCGGCTGATGTCCACCGACGCAACCCATAAGGTCGAAGAAACGGGTATCTTCCGGTTGGGGAGAAAACCGAGAGATGCACTGTCTGCTGGCGAGGTCGGTTACATCATTGCAGGCATCAAGACAGTCAGCGATACGAGGATTGGTGACACCATTACCCTGGATACTAATCCAGCCCCCGGTCCCCTGCCGGGTTTCAAAGAGATCAAACCCGTTGTGTTTTCATCTGTCTACCCTGTTACGTCCGAGGATTATCAAGGCCTGACTGAGTCCCTTGAAAAATATATACTGAATGACGCTGCCCTGGTCTTTCAAAAGGACTCCTCCGCGGCCCTTGGCCTGGGGTTTCGCTGTGGTTTTCTCGGCCTCTTGCACCTGGAAATCGTCCAGGAACGGCTTGAAAGGGAATTCGGGCAGTCCCTCATCATGACGGTCCCCACTGTTGAGTACCACTTTACACTCACGAACGGAGAAACCCTCAGCGTGGACAATCCATTATACTATCCGGATCCTGCCACTATCGAAAAGTCCATGGAGCCCTACATAAAAACAAGCATCTTTATCCCGGAGCGGTATGTGGGGACAGTCATGGATCTGTGCCTGGAGCGCAGAGGAGTAAACTCAAGGTTCAGCTATCCCACGCCCGGACGCATCGAAATCCAGTTTGATATGCCTTTGGCAGAGGTCATATACGACTTTTACGACCGGCTTAAGACTGTGACCCAGGGTTACGGCTCATTTGATTACGATCTTCTGGATTACCGTGAGAACGATCTTGTAAAGCTGGACATTCTTGTGAACGGGGAAAGAGTTGACGCCCTTTCTCAAATTGTGCATCGAGATCGGGCAAGGTCAAGGGCGCTTAATGCCTGTGAAAGGCTGAAGGAAGAAATTCCGAGACACCTGTTCAAGATCCCTATTCAGGGGGCCATCGGCGGAACCATTGTCGCCAGATCTACAATCTCGCCTTTTAGAAAAGACGTAACAGCCAAATGCTATGGAGGGGACATCACCAGAAAGCGTAAACTTCTTGAAAAGCAGAAAAAAGGGAAAAAACGGATGAAAATGATCGGCTCCGTCGCCATTCCCCAAGGCGCTTTTGTGGCCGTGTTTAAGGCTGAGAATAAATAGTGCCCGATCAAAAACACGGTCTCTATATCCACGTACCCTTCTGCAGGACAAAATGCCCTTACTGTGGATTTTACTCCATTGCCTCTACCTCTCTCACCTCCAGATGGTTGGAAGCCCTAAGAAAAGAAGTGGTCTACTACAAGGACCGGTTCGAATGTTTTGACAGCCTGTATCTGGGCGGCGGAACACCTACACTGTTACGCGCCAGGGACCTCGAAAAGATCATGCAGCACCTTTTCCCGCACTTTGACTTTGCCCCGAATACCGAGTTCACCATAGAGGCTAATCCCGGAGATCTGACCCCGGAAAAGGCCGACGGACTCAAGGCCATGGGCTTTAACAGAGTTAATCTGGGGGTTCAGTCCTTTAATGCCCGGGAGCTGTTGTTTCTGGGGAGGAGACATACTGGCGAGGAAGCCGAAAGCGCGCTCAAGACACTGAGGGCCTCCGGATTTGACAATGTGGGCATTGACCTGATTTACGGACTCGAGGGGCAATCTTTAAAAGGATGGATCAATACGCTCAACCGAACCCTTACGTTTAGGCCCGAACATATTTCATGTTATCAGTTAACCTTTGAAAGGCGAACGCCTTTCTGGAGCATGAGGACAAAGGGCGTGATAAGGCCCATTGGTGAAGAAGAGGAACGTTCTTTTTTCCTCACCACATCTAGATTTCTGGAAGAAAAAGGGTACATTCATTACGAAGTTTCGAATTTTGCCAGGAAAAAAATCTACTATTCCCGTCACAATTATAAATACTGGCGCCATGTCCCATACCTGGGGCTCGGCCCCTCGGCTCACTCGTTTCATAACAGGTCCCGCTGGTGGAATTTGCGCTCAATAAGACGATATTGTGAGGCCCTGGAAGATCATAAGGCACCGGTTGAGGG
>JAUWMY010000451.1 GCA_030612945.1 Desulfobacteraceae bacterium | reverse complement strand
TCTTCATGGGAGAATAAGGGATATTGACTATTCAATCTATGAATCCCTGTACCAAAGCGGTATTCAGGAAAAAGATATTTTTTTTCTGAATGTTCAGCCGAGAAATGAAAATGGTTCTTTTTGGGATTTTACCGAGCTTTTGATTAAATGTCCCGATGCCAGTTCAGCGCGCCGCCTTGAAAGCACTATTTCTCAGGACCTGAGCGCATTGGGGGCAAAGATAAGGCTTCGGGATGAAAAGGGCCCTGACGGCAGAATAATCTGCCATGTCTATTCAGAAGGCTTTTACACTCACAAGATCGATATAGTGTCTGATAGCCAACATCCCACGATCGATGATGTAAGACCCAAGCTTGCAATTATTATCGATGATCTGGGGTACGATTTGAAAATCGCGTCTTCATTTATACAGTTGGATTTACCACTCAGTTTTTCGGTTCTTCCTTGTGCCCCCTTTACCAAGCGCATCGCAGCACAGGCAAACCAGGAGGGATGTGAGATTATTCTGCATTTACCGATGGAACCAAAGAATTTCCCGTCTGTTAACCCGGGTCCCGGTGCAATATTTCTGTCTATGAATGAGGATGAGATTATACGGATTCTGGATCAAAACTTGAGGGAGGTTCAGGGAGTCCAAGGCGTGAATAATCACATGGGGTCGTTGTTTACAGAAAATGAGGGTAAAATGTTGATTATTTTAAAGGCCTTGAAAAAGAGGGGCCTTTTTTTTGTTGATAGCCGGACGACCCCAGGCACAGTTGGGTTCGAGTTGGCAAAGAAGATAGGACTGCCCACTGCTGGCAGGAGTGTATTTCTGGATAATAATCTGTCTCAAAAGGCCATAAAGATACAGATTGAGCGTCTTTGTAATATGGCAAGACATACAGGTTTTGCGATTGGAATAGGTCACCCTCACAAAGAGACTCTGGAAGTGTTGGAGGAGTACTGCCCTAAAATTAAATCCGAATTTTGCGTTGTTCCAGTGTCAGAACTGTTGAGTTGAGAGGTAAATGTTAATAAAAATTAAGAACACAAAAGAAAAAGGAGGATTGCATGAAAGTTCCATTGCTGGATTTGAAAAAGCAGTATGAAAAAATCGAGGAAGAGGTAATATCTGCAGCCAGGGAGGTATTTGAATCCCAGCAATTCATCCTGGGTCCGAAAGTGGAAGAGCTGGAAACGAAGATAGCTGATTACTGTCAGTGCCATTATGCAGTTGGGGTGTCTTCCGGGACTGATGCGCTGTTGATTGCGTTGATGACTGCAGGGGTTGGATATGGAGACCTGGTGATAACGACCCCCTACAGTTTTTTTGCCACTGCTGGCGCGATTGTAAGGGTGGGCGCCAGGCCGATATTTGTGGATATTGATGAACATACTTACAATATGGATCCTGTCAAACTTGATGCGACTGTTTCTGGCTTAGATGAGGAGCAAAGATCAAAGGTAAAGGCAATCCTGCCGGTTCATCTTTTTGGCCAAAGTGCAGATATGGGACCGATCCTGGAGACGGCAGAGACTCATGGTCTCACAATCATTGAGGATGCAGCCCAGGCGATTGGTTCGGATTATGAATTTATGGATGGGAAAGTGAGAAGGGCAGGGGCAATAGGCCAATACGGATGTTTTTCATTTTTCCCCTCAAAAAATCTGGGCGCATTTGGCGATGGAGGGATGGTCACAACCAATCAGGAGGAAATTTATGAACGGTTGAAAATCATGCGTGTCCACGGGTCCAAACCAAAATACCACCACAGCATCATTGGGGGAAACTTCAGATTGGATGCCCTCCAGGCTGCCGTGTTGATTGTAAAGTTAAAGTATCTTGATGAATGGACAGAAAAAAGAATTAAAAACGCCAGCCTTTACAGGAAGTTATTTGAAAATGAGGGTTTGGAGGATGTTTTCCTTCCCCTTGAAAAGGAAAAAAGGCATATTTACAACCAGTTTGTCATTGAAGTCAGGGATAAAAGAGATGAATTAAGGGAGTTTTTGAATGGACATGGTGTAGGGTGCGAAGTTTATTATCCGGTCCCTCTCCATATGCAACCCTGCTTTAGATATCTTGAGTACAAAACTGAAGATTTTCCTGTCTCCGTGGGAGCTGCTGAAAAATCATTGGCATTGCCGATTTACCCTGAGCTAACTGGTGACCAGATTAGCTATGTCGTTGATATTATAAAGAAATTTATTACTCAAAATTAATTGAATTTTTTTTGATAAAAATGAAAAAAATACCTTGACATATATCCGTTAGACGCCTATATTCACTTTTTTCGTGCTTTGAGATTTAGAAAATAAATGCCTTGACATCCAGTTATTGATGTCTTAGGATTAGTTAACAGTTTGTTCTTTGAAAACTAAATAGTGATGTTGTGTAGGCCTATGAGAAAAAAAAGGGTCAAAGAACCCTCGAAAGTTTAAGTGGAGAGTTTGATCCTGGCTCAGAACGAACGCTGGCGGCGTGCTTAACACATGCAAGTCGAACGAGAAACCTCGAGCTTGCTCGAGGGAGTAAAGTGGCGCACGGGTGAGTAACACGTGGGTAACCTGCCCCCGAATCTGGGATAACCTCGCGAAAGCGTTGCTAATACCGGATATTGTCCTATCGGTTGTGACCTTTGGGATGAAAGGCAACCTCTTCATGAAAGTTGTCGTTCAGGGATGGGCCCGCGTACCATTAGCTTGTTGGTGGGGTAACGGCCCCCCAAGGCTGCGATGGTTAGCTGGTCTGAGAGGATGATCAGCCACACTGGAACTGGAACACGGTCCAGACTCCTACGGGAGGCAGCAGTGAGGAATTTTGCGCAATGGGGGAAACCCTGACGCAGCAACGCCGCGTGAGTGAAGAAGGCTTTCGGGTCGTAAAGCTCTGTCAAGTGGGAAAAAAGTCTGATGATTAATAGTCGTCAGATCTGATGGTACCACTGGAGGAAGCACCGGCTAACTCCGTGCCAGCAGCCGCGGTAATACGGAGGGTGCAAGCGTTGTTCGGAATTACTGGGCGTAAAGGGCGTGCAGGCGGGTTGGTAAGTCAGATGTGAAAGCCCTGGGCTCAACCCAGGAAGTGCATTTGAAACTGCCATCCTAGAGTATGGGAGAGGAGAGTGGAATTCCCAATGTAGAGGTGAAATTCGTAGATATTGGGAGGAAC
>JAUWMY010000435.1 GCA_030612945.1 Desulfobacteraceae bacterium | reverse complement strand
CAGGGTCCTGCATCCCTGGAGTGCCAGAATTCACAGATTGAGCTACGCCTACGGGTTGGCCCTGTGGTTGCTGGCTACCCGAATTTCCGGGATCGGATCCTCCCTGTGCAGGTCCTGTTTGCAGTGCGGCCGGCCCTGGCTGCATGTACATGTAAGGTGGAAATGCCCCGTAACCAGGAGACGCCCAATAGCCGGGCATTGGCCCCTGGGGAAAACTTCCCTGTGCCATATAATAGCCAGGATGCAGATTTGGCGACTGAAAATATCCATACGGAAAAGGTGTCTGGCCTGGAACAGGCCCGGGCTGTAAACCTGGATTCCCTTCACCAGCGCTCTGAGAAACCGGATTTCCCTCCTTTTCCTCACACGCAGCACCTGACTCATTTCCACCCCCGGGATTGCCGGAGCCTCCGTCGCTCCCCGTCTCTTCATCGCAAGATTTGTTATTCTCCTTTGATTCCATCGGTTCTCCTCCTGAACTTATAAAATCCCAAATTTCAAGCATCAAATTACAAATAAATCCCAAATTTCAATATTCAATGACCAAAACATGTTTGGAGTTTCAAATTTAGGTCATTTACGGGTTTGGAATTTTGGTTATTGTAATTTATTTGATATTTGTGATTTGTTATTTGTTATTTCAAGAAAGGAAATTTCTATACTATCAAGATTTTTCTGCTTTCTTCTCCAGCATTACCTCAGCCCTGGCATCTTCCCATTCTTCTTTTAGCTCTGCAGCAGAACTCTTGATGCCCTTGTAAACTCCGACGCCACACTTCATGATTCCCCTTCGCGCAGTTTTGCTCGTTATTAAAATCACCGCAGCGCCTCCAATTATCAATCCTTTCCACAAAGACGGATAGTACAATTGTCTCACCTCCCTTCGATAATCGTTGACCGTTATCCGTTGTCCGTTGTCCGTTCTCTATTTTCTATTCTCTGTTCTCAGAAATTTGGAAACTCAATGTGATACGTGGCCTCCCGACAAAAAATCTCCCTTTTTAAATTGAGCCTTACCCACAAGTCAGTGGGTGATCAAAAAATAGAAGCCAGGAACTAATGAAGAATTGGGCTTTTTTGTAGGGGCGACTTTATGTCGCCCGCCAAATCGATTCGGGCGAGGTAAACTCGCCCCTACGGGAACTTATTGGTAAGGATTCGTTCCTTAATGGGGGCCGCGGGGATTTCCCAGTTTCCAAATTCCCTATTCCCTATTCCCTATTCCCTATTTTCCGGTTCATAAAAAATAAGCTTTCCGGAATTCGTTATCACATAGAACGTTATCGCGTTATGCATAAGAGCCCCAGTAAACGGAGAAATCAATGAAAATGCTGCCAGAACCACCCCGACAAGATTGAAAAAGATAGAAATCCGGTAATTCTGATGTATGGTTTCTACGGTTTTTTTACCGAGGCTAACCGCCTGACAAACCAGGTCGAGTTCGTCTTTTTTAAGCACAATATCAGCATGTTCCAGCGCTGCATCCGCTCCGGCAGTGCCCATGACAAAACTCAAATCCGCACAGGTAAAGGCCGGCGTGTCATTGATGCCGTCTCCTACCATGGCCACGGTGTTTTGCGGGTGTTTTGCCTTAAATTCCCTGATGAACTCAGCCTTATCCTCCGGCAACATGGACCACCCGATGTCCGTCAGGGGAAGACTCTGAGCCACTGCCCTTGCATTGAATTCATTGTCTCCGGTCAGCATGAAAATATTCTTGATACCTTTTGCCCTCAGGTTATTCAGGGTTCTTAAAGCATCCTGTCTAATTTTATCTTCAACCCCTATCAGACCGATCAGCTTCCCATCCCGGGCCACAAAAAGGACTGCTTCACCTTTTTTCTGTATGCGGATCTCCTCTTCATGGCCGGCCTCGTGATCCACCTTAAAGTCTTCCATAAAGTGATGACTTCCGACCAGGATCTGATGCCCGTCAATTACTGCCCTGACTCCGTGCCCGATAATAAGTTCTGTCTCTAAGCTGGGAGGAATTTCTATTTCGCATTCTCTGATCTTTGTGAGCACGGCCAGTGATAGTGGGTGTTTCCATTTTTCCTGAGAAGATGCGGCAAATTGCAATATTCTTTCAGGGGTTATGTCAGGGTCAATGGTAATGATACGGGAAACCCTTGGTGTCCCCCTTGTAATTGTCCCTGTCTTATCAAAGACCACGGTGTCCACATCCGCCACTTTTTCCAGATATTTTCCACCTTTTACCAGTATATCACGCGAAGCAGCATTGCCCATGGCCGCGGTCATAGCCGCGGGTGTTGATAGAGCAACTCCACAGGGACAGACGATAATCAGCATACTCATGGCCCGTCTAAATGAGCGGGTGAAAAGATATGTTATTAAAAAGAGACTTAAGGAAACAGGAACAACAATATCGGCAAACTTATCAGCCATGCGCATCGTCTCTGACTCAAGAGCCTCCTCGCTCTCTATCATTTTAATAATTGAACCCATGCGGGTTTCATCGCCGATCTTTTCGACCCTGACCGTGATTTCTCCCATGTCGAGATGGGTTCCTGCCACTACCCTGTCGCCAATCTTTTTATAAACCGGAAGTGATTCACCTGTCATGGAGGCCTCATCCACCAGCGCATCACCCTCTATGACCATTCCGTCGCAGGAAACCGCGTTTCCTATGCGAAGGACAATAAGGTCGTCTTTGATTAGTTCACTGCTTGAAACCTCTTTCTCCCTGCCGTCTATGAGCTTCCAGACCATCTGCTCCTCACCCGCCAGCCTGGCGCGTATAGCGATACGCGTCTTTTCCATGGTCTTGTCTTCGAGATATTCGGAAAGGTTGATCAGGTACATAACCACCAGGGCAGTTGCGCTTTCCCGCATAATTATTGAACCGAGGGAAGCCGCACAGATCAAAAGCTCCATGTTCGGCTTACCCGTGGCCTCAAGCTTCCTGATACCTGTTTTTAAGATAGGATAGGCCAAAAATGCGGTTGTAGCCGAAGCAATATTGAAAAATCCCTTATCTATTCCGAATCTTTCCTCCTCGGGGCGGAGTCTCAAAATCCAGACAGCGGTCATGAGTATCCCTGTCACGGCAAGAACAGGACCGGGCAGATATTCATCGGCTCCTTCATATCTTTTAAGAGAGTCGTCACGTTTCACAACGGCTCGGTGTTCAATGCCGGCCTGGTAGCTACTGCACCCTTGACCGAGCGCAGCATCCATCTCATCGAACCGTGGCCAGTCAGAGGTTATAATTACCAGGGA
>JAUWMY010000203.1 GCA_030612945.1 Desulfobacteraceae bacterium | reverse complement strand
TCTTCCCAGAACCAAGGTATCAGCGCCTTCCACAAGGTCGTATGGAAGCACACCGTCAAACATCTTTTCGTCCTGCCCCGGCAGGGCATAACCCACCAACAGCCTCTCACGGCCAGTGCGCCAGGTGTTTTCCGGGGAGGGAGGTAGACCAAACTCAGAACGGCTTTTTCCGTCGATTCCCCAGCGTATCCGTGTCTCTTCCACCCATCTGCGAATAAGGTCAAAGTCTGTTTCCGTGAAACCGAATTTGCGCTGGACCGTGTGCGATTCCAGAACTGCTAAAACCTGTGAAGCACCAAAGCGACCGTTGGTTAGATCGAGGATGGCGAGAAAAGCATCGATAATATCACTCTCTTTTCTGATGCTTCGATCAGCAATGCTGAAAGGAATCCTCCCGGGATCATCGACCGGCATATCAAATACGGCCTGGATATATGGGGAATAAGTCTCTATATCCGGTGTCATGACAAGTATATCCTTAGGGTTCAGATCAGGATCTTTTTCAAACATGTGGAGAAGTTGATCATGCAGGACCTCCATTTCCCGCATGGGACTATGCCCTGAATGGATCTGGATAGACATGTCATTCGGCAGAATGAGCGTCTTTTGTCCCGATTTGTGTTGCGCATCCCGTAGATTCAGGATATCGGATTGGATACAGGAAAGGAGATTATCCTCTTTAGGGTCCTCGAAAGACGGAAATTCTTCCAGATCGAACTCGTTTATCAGATCAAAAAAATCTCTGCCCAATGTTCCCATGGACCCGAGAAGGCTGTTTCCTTTTTCTAAGTAGAGTTCTTCAGGTGTGAGATCCCCGGCGGGCTGGCTCGCTGCCTTCTTTGTCATTTCCCATTCAGAGAGAATATCTCCCCAGTATTGTCTGCAAGGATTCATGAGAAATAGATTTACATCGGTGAGCCGTGCGAGGCCGGAGAGAATTTGCATGTGAAACCGGGGAAGTGCGGAGATCCCAAATATTGAAATCCGCTCGGGAAGGCCTTCTATTCTGGTGTTGGAATCCTTGAGCGCCATAAGAAAGTGCTTTCCCAGGGCTGCACGATGCTCCTTGCCGCATTCTTTTACAAGTTCCCTCCAGAGCACGGCCTGCCAATGATCCTCTTGCCCCCTTTCCCAGTTGATGATCATCTGGGGACGAAAAAGCAGGTACTGGTCAAAGGTATCTGCAATACGCTCGGAAAGCTGAAAACGCTTGAGATCCCCCTGGGTATCGCTGAGATATGCCCTGAGACTCTCAAAGCCCGGCCTTGTGATGCAGGACGGAAGCAGCTTCATGATCCTCCAGGTCAAAATCCCTGGTTCAAAAGGCGAACGTTCAGGGAGATCCGGAAGAAATTTTCGAAATACCTCATGGACAAAGTGGTTTGGGAAAGGAAATCGGCAGTTTGCGGATACACCTTGGCGCTGGGCAAGCTGCATGGATACCCACCGCTCCATACCCCCGCTCTGGACCACGATGACTTCTGTGTCAAGTGGTGAGGCCAGCGGCTTATTGAGGACCTCAGCCAGTCTGGCGGCCAGGGTCTCAAGATGGTTGCTGGTATATAGCCTTAGGCCGGACAAACGAATCACCTCGATCTGCTTAATACTCTGTAGGTTGTGTTCTTGTAGCATAAATTGCAGCTTGCTGCACCAGAAGGGAGCACTTCTCAGCAATTCTCATTATGGCTTCCATCTGGCCCAGATTTTGCATTCAGTAAATACGTTCTATAGATTCAACTTTTGAAGCCATACAACTATAATATTTCGCTCCGGGCAAGTCGCGCTCTCTAAGGCGCAGGCTTTCCGAGCCTGAAGCGAAGGCAGGTAGAAAAAATAGGCTTACAATGTTAATAATCCCTTTGACCGGAAAAATAAGCAAGCGAAATCCTCCCATAATTACAATTGCAATTATTCTGATAAATTGCTTTGTGTTTTTTGTTTTACAGGCAGGGGACACAGAACAATATGGGCACGCCATTGAATTTTATTTCGACTCCGGGCTCGCAAAGATAGAGATACCCAGATATTTAGATTATCTCGATACTGTGGAGACAGGTGAGCAGATTTCCGACTTGAAGAAGCCAAAAGACTTTAATAGGGATTCCATAGGACCCATTTACATCAAAATGCAAGGGGATGATGTCTTTATCAAAAAGTTACAGAATAATGAAATTATCACCCCCAATGAGCAAATATACAATGAGTGGAAAAAACTGAGAACAAATTATCAAGACCTGTTATCCAGCGTTGTAAGTGTCCGATATGGCTTTAGGCCTGCACATAAGAACTTCGCTACCTCTATTACGTATATGTTTCTCCATGGGAGCTTTATGCATCTCCTGGGAAACATGGTGTTCTTATGGCTTGTGGGATGCGTGCTCGAACTGGGATGCGGGAGAGTGTTTTATGTGTCACTGTACCTTTTTAGTGGAATTTGTTCGGTTGCGCTGTTCTCTCTGGCCTATATGAACAGCGCTGTTCCTCTAATTGGCGCATCTGGTGCCATCTCAGGTCTCATGGGCGCATTCACAGTGATGTATGGAAGGACAAAGATAAAGGTTTTTTACTCGTTAGGCTTCTATTTCAATTACGCAAAAGTTTATGCAATCATTCTTCTCCCCATCTGGATTGGAAATGAGGTTTTCCAGTTGTTTTTTGGAGGATACACTCAAATTGCTTATGTCGCCCATTTAGGAGGGCTCATAAGTGGCGCTGCCCTGGGTTTTCTAAACCTTAAGTTTTTCCAGCGGGTGGATGAAAAAATATTTGAAGAGGATCCAAAAGAGAAGATTCCCGCTCTCCTCGAAGAGGCGCTTGAAAGGATAGCAAAACTCGATATGGATCGGGCCCGGCCACTTCTGGAGCAGGTTCTTGAATTAGACCCCAATAACCCTGATGCCCTGAAACACCTTTTTAATATTGATAGGCTAAATCCACAAAGCGAACGGTTTCATGAATCGGCATCAAGACTGTTAAAGCATCTGAGTAGTGTCAATAATGCTCATGAGGAATTATATGAAACCTACCAGGAGTATTTCCGTGTTTCACAACGCCCCAGGCTCAATCGAGATCTCTTGTTCAGAATCGCCTCTGTTTTCTGTAAAAATGGATATCTTAAAGAAACTGAGGAGATCTTTGCAGCGTTCTTAAATAAGTCCCCGAGCTTTCAGAAGAACCCTACCGGAATACTAAATCTCGCACGTGCCTACTTAGAGAAAGGAGCATCCGGGAAGGGAGCAAAATGCCTCCGTATCATCTGTAAAAAATACCCTGAATCCGCAGAGTCACAAATTGCTCGCAGGTTACTGAAGGGGCACTAGCTGTCTATATAGATCAAGATCTTAAATTTTGAGCCGCGTTTTTGGAATAGGAAACAATTACACGCACTTAATCCCGCCACGGCGGGATATCGCTTCGCCTCCCCGGCCCGAACCGGCCCGGGACGGGCAAGCATAAAATTTGACAAATGCACACAAATTTGTCGGTTTGAGGAATAGCTTCGTTAGTACCTTATAAATGCATTTGTGTTCAAAACGTGTAGAAATTTTATTGGTATCTTCGGAAAGCCGCTTCCACAAAGGGTTTGCGGGGTATTGAAAAATGTTCAACTTTTTGAAATCTTTTTGGTTCCCACTTGTCCGGGTTAGGGGTTCAGGGATTAGGTTGAGGAGTTTTTTCATATCTTTAATCCCTCAATTCGCAATTCCTCAATTCCCCAATTCCGGTTTATCCGGGTTAGGATATACTCATTTGTTTGATATAGTTTTGCACGTAAGGGACAATCTCGTGGTTCGGGTATGTCTTAATCAAACCTTTGAGTATCCCAATTGCCTTGCGCGGGTTCTTCAGTTTTTTGTTGATCACATTCGCCGCAAGAAAATAGGCCTTGGGAATCAAAGGGTTTTTGGGATTCGCCTTGATAAATCTGTTATAAGCTACAATGGCTCCTTTTGGATTTCCTGCTTCATTCAGGCAGCTCGCCACTTTAAAGGTCGTAGAAGAAGAGATTGTGAGTTCCGGCTTCTTTAATATACACTCTAAATACACTTCGCATAATTTATCCCTTTGATCTTCTTTTGCAAGAAGCTCCAAATATACTTCACCATGCTTCAACATCTCAGGGGTTAGTTGCTTGATTTTAAGAAGATTGAAGTAGCGTTCAGCCAGATTCAGATCAGAAATAACTCCCCCGGTCTCATCTTTTATCAAAGATATTGCCTCATCGAGTTTTCCTTCTTTGACAAGAATATCGATTTTATTCAGCAGTTCATTTTCTACATTTTGTTCGGGCGTCGTTTTGTCTGAGTATGCCTCCTCCTCATCCAGGTCAACTTCATATCCTATCTCTTCGTGATATTGGAAAATAACATACCCCATCAGATGATAAGAAATTATAGTGTAAAAACTCTTAGCCATAGTAAAAAGAAATCCGTGTAAGATATCAGGCAGGAAAACTATTATGTATCGCCCGAGGACGGCAGGTGCGGCCCCCAATAAGGCCAGAAAAATGCACATGAGAAGGTATCCCCATCCGATCCTCCACGCCATCCTGGCAAAGACCATGGGATTAATAGAATGCAAAAGGCTGTTGGTGGCCACAAGGACAATAACCATTGCAGGGATAGAGAGGATTGCCACGCTAAGGAATAAAAACCCCACAAAAATTCCCGCTATCTGCGCCACCTTAAAAAACGCGAACCCTATTATTACATAAATGCCGATTTGCTTGAAAACTACTTCAAAGTCGTCGGAGATTGTCTGTAAATCTACCTTTGGTGGAATCAGCTTGCCGTTTGCAGTGCTCTTTAGAGCGGCGAAGGAGTACTTCAATATCACTGCCCAGATAGCAAAACGTATCAACATCATGATTAAACCTGGGCCTGAAACCAAAACTGCGGCGACTGCTAAGGCAGCCATTAATAAGAGGGGTCTGGGATGAAAAGGATAAACAAAAAACCTGGGCAGTCTGTTCCAGAAGGTTTCAACGGTATTTTCGAAGGCGAGTCTGTTTACCTGGACATTACATTTCGGACAAAAGTGCCATTTGTTTTTTTTCCCATACTGTTCTACAACACGTGTGTCAATACAATCAGCACAGAAACTGTCGTTACACTCGGGGCAATTCCACTCTGCTGGTCTGGTGGGATGGTATTCGCAGACCGTTTTAGTGGCCATGGCAAAACTCCTTTCCCTAACGGGTAAAAATAATAGAGGGCGTAAGGGACAAGCTCAGATCATAAGGTGCGAGATACTGGATTCACCGTGAGCGTGTATCTTAACCCAAAATTCCAATTGGGGCGAAACCCCTAAAATTATTATAAGTATACCAAATTTTATCGGAATTGTAAAGAAAGGTAATTTTATCCCAAAGAGGCGGGAAAAGAGTGAATAACTCGATAAGGTCTATAAGATTTATGAGCAATTCGGCACAACGGTCAAGAATTCCGGATAACTTCGAGCATATCACCGGTTGTAATAACGCCCGTCAATTTTTTTTCACGAGTCACAAAGACACGGTGGATACG
>JAUWMY010000551.1 GCA_030612945.1 Desulfobacteraceae bacterium | reverse complement strand
CCGTCCGACCCGACTTTGATCTGGGTCTCCGTATCCGGCACCTGTTTTAAGCAAACAATAATATTCACTTTTTTCTCCTTTCACTCATATGTTTTTGGTTACATGAACATCAACCTTGAATCCCATTTAAGAAATACTCACTAATCTGCTTCGCAGCAGTTCTAATATCATACTGCTTGCGAGTTGACAATACCCAGAATCTGGACATTTCATCCAAGGCCCCAAAAAACGCCCTTTTGGCCACGCCTGGAATTACGTCCTTTTTGAAAACCCCCTTTTCCTGGCCTTCCCGAACAATTTCTCCAATTAAATCCAGGTACTGGGCAAATTTTTCATTTTTGTATTCCTTCATAAATTTACTGCTCTGCCGGAGTTCCACCTGGATTATCTCCGCCATATCCAGATTCTGCTCAATCAATTGCAAGTGGACTAATGCAAATTTCTCAAGCTTTTTGGCAGGATCACCCTCTTTTGAGATCTGGCCAACCATGTTGTCAATCACGACCTTCATCTGCTCCTCGAATAGAGAGATTAAGATATCGTCCTTATTGTCAAAATAAATATAGACAGTCCCATCGGCCACCTGGGCCTCCATGGCAATTTCAGATATCCTGGTCTTATAAAAGCCCTTTCTGGCAAACATCTTGGTGGCTGCCTGTATGATTCTGTAATATTTATCAGTGTTTTTCTTTTTACTCATAACTTTAACCCATAATGAATGATTATTCATTCACCAAATTTGATAGCATCGCATTCAGACTGTGTCAAGGTTTTTTTGCATTGAACGTCATTGTGATAAATGGGCATTTTTTTTCTTGACATTATGGATAATTTTGTAGCTAAATAGTAGCTACTTTGTGACTACATCACATCTATGCGTCGATTACCCTCCCTACAAGGGGGTGATTTGAATGCTGACCCTATAAGGGTCCAAATATTGTAATTTCTCAATAAGTCCGGGCGTTCAAAACCCGATAAAAGCCTTGAGCGAATGACAATGGCTCTATAGCCTTTCGGAGTTTAGGCGTCCCGCCAGAGATAGGCGGGATAAAATCCTTACGGATAAACTCCACCCGAACTTTTTGAGAAGTTACCAAATATTTACATAAAATGAATTCGAATGACAAATATCAAAGCCCAAATTTCAAATGAATATCAAATGACAAATGCTAAAAAAAATATCCACCCAGTAAATTAAACTCAACCTCTAACCTGAAATAATCGGAGGAAAAAATGCACAAGTTACTTACAGACACGCCGGGAAAGGAAATGCTCCTTCTTGGTAACGAGGCCATTGCCCGAGGCGCCCTGGAAGCAGGGGTATCCTTTGCCACTTGCTATCCTGGAACGCCTTCTTCCGAGATTCCGGAAAACTTCTTTAAAATCAGCCAGGAGACGGACCTTTACTTTGAATATTCAACCAATGAAAAGGTCGCCATGGAGGTGGGAGCAGGTGCCGCCGTCTCCGGCCTGAGAACCATGGTGACCCTGAAACATGTGGGGCTCAATGTGGCGGCAGACCCCTTGATGACCCTTGCTTACACTGGAATCAAAGGGGGCATGGTCATCATCAATGCAGATGATCCTTCTCTGTTTTCAAGCCAGAATGAGCAGGACAACCGTTATTATGCGCGGCTTTCCGGATTGCCCATGCTGGAACCTACCAATGTCCAGGAGATGAAGGACATGACCATCGCCGCCTTTGATCTATCTGAGGCACTGGCACTTCCGGTGATCATAAGGACAACAACCCGTTTAAACCACATCAGGGCGGCTGGGGAGCTTGGTGAACTGAAACCGGTTAAGACCAAGGACACGTTCCAGAAAAATCCCTTCCACTTT
>JAUWMY010000274.1 GCA_030612945.1 Desulfobacteraceae bacterium | reverse complement strand
TGAGACTGTCGCTCAATTGGTTTTCTCCAAAAAATTAGAATTCAGATGTTCCGGGGCAGCTTCGACTGGTTGAAAATTTTACCTTTCCTCGCTCAAAGTCCGTGAGCTTCGACTTAAACTCGAAAAAACTATCTATTTTCGTTCGGAAACTATTTAGATGCTTAGAATCATATCGCTGTAAACAAATCGTGTCAAGGGAGGGTGTGAGCCCAAATCCACCATCTAATTAATCCAGGGCAAGTCTCCGGCTGTGCCGGAGGTAATTGAGTTTCCTTTGATGAGTTGACCAAAAGGTGTATTTGCCTGGCCCTTACAGAAAGGCAATTTCAGGAAAAGATTCTATGCAAGTTGGGTTTGGCTGTCAATTGGGAAAACATTCTAGAGATTTTTAGGGGAAGGAACTAAATCCTTGTAAACCGAGAAAACCCATTTTTCAAAGCTTCCGCTTCGGCGAAATCTTTTATATCGCCACCTCCTGAGCGGCCGCATCTTGGTGCCGAGAACCTGCTGTAGTTTTCGTGCAGCTAGGAATCGGTATGCTTTCCCTTTCTCAAGTCGGTATTTTTTAAGTCCGCCGCTTCCAATAAACTGTGCCCACCCCGTGTAATGACACATCCCGCACATGCCGAATCCATCTGACATGAGCACATCCTCCATGAAACAGGTGGTGGGGCCTGGAAGTCGGCTTCGGCCGATATCGTGAAGCGCTACAATGGCGCCCGGAACAAGATGAGGGAAGAATCCGTCCACGTCCGCCTTCACTCCCGGATAGCTGTGATCCCCATCTATCCAGAGGAGGCGGATTGGGCGATTCCAGTCTTTGGCCAGTTCAGCGGAGAACTTGCGATGGATTTCAACGTTCTCTGAAATGCCGTTCCGCTCTAAAGTCTCTAAAAAGACTTCATAGCTTGGTCTGACTGCAGGATCGTTAGGGTTTGTGGGCGGGGGAAAAGGGTCGCATGCAACAATCTTATTTTGAGCCGCCCAGCGTGCTCCCTTTGCCAAAATCAACGTCGATCGACCTTTAAAACTGCCAATTTCCAAGATCTCGCCTTGAGCTGTAAGGATAGCAGCGGCAATGAAGAGAAGGCGCACTTCTCTTTTGTTGATTAAACCTTTGACGGATATAGCGGCTTTGCATTCTTCATCTATTGCTTTTCTAAACTCTGTGTTCAGCATTTCATTCATCTACCCTTCAGGTGCTGTTTATCATAAATACCTGGGTAAAAATAAGACAAAGATGATTGTATGTCAAAGATAATCGAGGGTGTGAGGGTGGGGCGTGGCCGGTTACAAGATCTGCTGATAGACTTCTATGTTTTTATCAACCATGGCGTCAATGGAGAAGCTTTGCCTGGTCATCTCTTGACCCCGCCTGCCCATCTGTTTTGCCCGTTCGGGGTTGGCGAGCAAGTCGATAATCCCTCCTGCCAGTGCTGCTGGATCAGCAGAGGCCACCAGCCTACCGGTTTCACCGTCCCGGATGATTTCCGGAATGCCTCCCGCGCAGGTGCCAACAACCGGTTTACCCAGTGCCAGCGCGTCGATAACGGCGGTTCCCAGCCCTTCCTGGACGCTGCTCATGACAAAAAGGTCGGCAATTTGATAAAATGGGCCAACATCCCTGCGAAACCCGGTGAAAATAAGTTTCTGCTTCAGCCCCAGGGAGGCGGCCAGGGATTGAAGCTCAGGCATCAATTCGCCACCTCCGACGATGAAAAAACGAGCAGTAGGGATTTTGGCAAGGACGAGCGGAATTGCCCTTACCAGATATTTCTGCCCTTTATGCCCTGCCAGATGGGCGACGTTGACCACGACGTGCTCATCCTTCCTGATGTTAAATTCGGCAATGAGATGGTCTTTGGGGGAAGACGCAAATCTTTCCGGATTGATACCGCTGTGCACCACAAAGATACGCTGTGCAGGGATCCCATCAGCCACCAGAACATCTTTAATCTTATGAGAAATTGCAATGTAATAGTGGGCCATAAAACGGTATTTGAAGCCGCTTAAGTGGAGAAAACTATGGCGAAAAATGGAAAAATCCACCCGGCGGGAAACCAGAAGCCTGGTTTTTGTGCCGAAAGAGGCAAAAAAAGCGAGGGTGTGCGCATGGGAGGTATGGGAATGGAGGATGTCGTACCTGAATCCTGTGTTCAGCCTCCTGATCCGGTAGCTGGCCAACAGGTCTATCTCTCCGTGCATGGCAATGGGAAAGACCTCAATTCCCGCATTTTTTGCCCTTTCTTCCATGGCAGAACCGGGCTGGCAGGCCAGATGGGAGGTGATATTTCGCTTGTTGAGTCCCTGGAGAAGATTCAGGAGCTGCTGTTCCCCGCCTCGCCAGGTTTTCTCAGTATTGATATGAAGAATTTTCATTAAATAAACTTATCTCAAAATAGCCCGATTTGAAAGGATTATGTGCATAGCAGCCGAAGAGAATATACCCGAATTCCTATAAAAACACTATATATTGAGGCTATTACTTGTTTGACACAAAAGCCCCATTTCTCTATAATCCCTCCATATACAGACCTCGTTATTTGATCTAAAAACTAGGTCCGATTTTTGGACACCATCTTCATCATCATGGCTTTATGGAGCCAAATTGAGAAATTGTGAATTTAGGGATTGAGGGATTAAGATAAGGAAAAGATTCATATTTCAATTCCTAAATACCCAACCCGGATAAACCGGAAAAGTGCCTAAAGCGAGCTAAAGTGAACTAAAGTGCCTAAAGTTATGGTAACCACCGAGGGGTATATGTTTTTCCCGCCGTTGGTGGGATCAGATGGGGAAACGCAAAAGCTAAAAAAGTTGAATCATAAGTCATTCTTCGGAAACCCTTTACAGCCAAGGCTTTCCTATCACTATAAAAAATTTTTTGCGCAAGTTGAACACAAATTTATTTATAAGGTACTAAATTCTACGAGTGTCCAATTTTCACACAATCTGTACAAAAACAAACAAGAACAACAACTTAACAACTCAACTACTTAACCAATTAACGAGATCTTGTGTCTGAAATGTGGCTGGTTTCTTGATGAATGCATCAGCGGAGAAAACATATGGTTCTTATCACTTCGGTTCATTATGGGATCTGACTGACCAATTGATGGGCCAGCTCATTCGACTTTTTAATACCCCCACCAATGCTGTTGACTCGCCCCTTGGGGGAAGAAGCTCTGTGACGATTGCTCAACTTGAAGGGATAGGATCGGTTGTGATCAAGCATTATACCCGTGGTGGGATTATCCGGCATATAGTAAGGCGGAGCTACATAAAGTGGGGAAAAACGCGTTCCCAGCTTGAGTATGAGTCGTTGCAGAGGGTGGGGAGTTTAGGGGTAAATGTCCCCGAACCGATTGCGTATGCATACCAGGGCAGGTTATTTTACAGGGCGTGGCTTTTAACGAGAGAGATTAACCCACAGAAAACACTTGCAGAACTCAGTTGTATAGATGAGGCGCAAGCTCGGATTGCAATGAAAGAGGTCGTCATTCAGGTGGCCACTCTTATCAGGAATAATATACATCATGCCGATTTGCATCCTGGCAATGTACTGGTGGAAAACGCTGACCGGGTATTTATCATCGATTTTGACAAATCCTCTCTTTTACGGGGAAACAGGAATAAATTGCGAGATAAATATTTAAGGCGTTGGCAACGTGCAGTAACCAAACATCGGTTGCCTGGGATGCTCTCTGAAATGATGAGTGCAGGGCTCCGGAGTGATTGATAACGAGACAGGTATGTCCGAGATTTCTTCAAAAACACCACCTTCTGACTCTTCAATCTTAATCATTCTGATGGGGTCTCTTGGGGATGTGGCGCGAGGCCTCTGCCTGGTATCTCATATCAAAAAAAATCTGCCGGAAAGCAGGATTACGTGGCTTGTGGAGCCTAAGTGGGTTGAACTGGTGAAGCTTCATCCCCGGATTGATAAAGTGCTTGTCTTTAACCGGCCAAAAGGGGTTCTGGCGGTATGGGATTTATATAAGGCTTTGGGCCAGGAACACTTTGATATTGTCATCGATCTTCAGCGCCATTTTAAAAGCGGTTTTTTCTCCTGGCTTTCAGGGGCGAAAAGAAGGGTCGGTTTCAATCGACGCAATGCAAAGGAGTTTAACTGGCTTTTCAATAATGAAAGAATTGAGTACTTCAGTGATGAATTGCCGAAATTGCGCCATTACCTGAAGTTTACAGAATACCTTGGAATGCCTGCCCCCAATTCGCTGGATTTTGGACTTGCCTCGCTCGATTTAAGGCCGAATGCACCAGATATCATTTCTGGCGTAAAAGATCCCATTATTGCTGTTGTGATTGGATCCTCCTGGGAGTCAAAAGACTGGTTTTTTGAAGGGTATTATGGATTATTGAAAGATTTGCTTTGTTCTGAAAACATGCAGGTAGTGCTTCTTGGTGATGGTTCCCAGGTGACATCCGCTCTCCAACTTGTGAAAAAGCTCAGTGTCCCGGGATTGATCAATCTGGTTGGCAAAACATCTCTTCTTGAACTTGCCGCTGTACTTAAAGCGGTTGCTGTTGCTGTTGGACCCGATTCGGGGCCGTC
This sequence comes from Desulfobacteraceae bacterium, assembly GCA_030612945.1. Classification (GTDB taxonomy): domain Bacteria; phylum Desulfobacterota; class DSM-4660; order Desulfatiglandales; family Desulfatiglandaceae; genus 4484-190-2. The sequence continues at coordinate 75 of JAUWMY010000274.1, read as the reverse complement.
TCATGTTGCGGCAGCAGTGGGGACTCCGTATGTGTCACTTTTTGGTCCAACATCCCCGAGGCGAACCGCACCCTA
>JAUWMY010000084.1 GCA_030612945.1 Desulfobacteraceae bacterium | reverse complement strand
GATACCTGCCGAAAATACCATTGTAGCAAAAAATCCCCGGGAGAAAAAAGGTAATACGCTTTCCTAAGTTCTCCCAGGACATTGCCCTGGCTTGTGTTAACATATGAGAAATCATAAGGCTTTTTGACAACACAATGTGGTTGTTTGCCACTCCTTTATGGTATCTAAACGGAGCATTCGAGTGCTGGAGTATTGGAGTACTGGATTTTAAACCAGTAAAAGGTTGTGTAACCGTACACGGGTAAGAGGAGTGGCTGGTTAGTCCCACACGCCATATCTTGTCGGCCAGTTCGCTTAAGGCCCTGTCAGGCTCTGCACAAAATCATAGGAAACAAATATTTGTAATGAAAGAGTCGTATTACTAACGTTCATTAACTTCCAACACCTTCATCCAGTCTTCAATCGTAATGCCCGGCGTTTCAATATTTTCTTCCGAATAGAATGTTTTCAGCAGGCCGAAGGTTTCTTCAACTGGGTTGCCTTTAAGTTTTGATTCCAGTCGGCTGATACCTTCTTCTGGAAAACAAAAAAAGTCTCCAGATATGGAGATGTCCCCGAACCTGCTTTCTGTCACCTCGAAATCTGTCCTTATTAGCCCGCCAGGCGCCTTGTGAATCCGGTGTAGCACTTTTGTTCCTGCACGAACCTTGACGTCACGACCTGAAACCCGCTTTCCGCCTTTCTGAAAAAGCCATTCATCCGTCAGCATGTGTAGACGTAGCTCATCAATTTTCTCCTGCAGGACTCCGTCCTTTTTGCAAGGTTCCATCGGCCCAAGCAGCTTTTGGAACTCTTCTGCCATGAGAGTGTTTAGGCTTTTATCATTCCACTTTTTTGCCTCACTTGTTCCGAGCTCACGCCGGATGGTGGAAAGATTGTCTTTAAGTGTCTTATGCACTTTGTCACGAAACTTTTCATCCGGCACCTTCAAAATCCTCGCCATCATTTCATAGTCAAAGTCGACGATCAGATTTCCCACAAAGACAATGCAGTCACCCATCTCGGCGGCTCCAGTGCCGGATATCTTGCGCGTCCCAGAGATCAGATCATTAATAGGTTTATATTCGGCTGGAATTCCTATTTTCCGATACACACTAATAACCGGCTGCAGGAATTTTTCATAGAATGCCTCCTTCATTTTGGGGACTTCCGGATTGTTTTTGTGCAGGATGAGTTGAAAAAATAGCTGATCGCCATCTAAATAAACTGCCCCTCCACCCAGATCTCGCCGGAAGACTGGAATACCATTGGACTCACAGAAGTCAAGGTCCACTTCTTGCTCCACATCTTGATGGAAGCCAACACATACATACGGCGTTGATGGAGAGACCAAAGAGAGGCCCTCTCTTCCCAGGGCAGCAAGTGCATGGTAGATTAACTGCGATTCATCCCAGGGAACCTTCCCCAGGTTGTAAAGTTTCACGATTAAGCCTCCTTATTATTTTTTGTGCTCGGTCTTAAGCGCCCTGTGGATAAGCTGCGTGATATCCAAAACATCAAGGGGGACCTTGTTCCTCCTCACATAGGTCATCATGGTCCTAACACATTGCTGGCAGGATGTGACGACAGCCTCAGCGCCGGTGCTCAGCACCTCTTCGATCTTCCTCTTGGCAATCTCTGCAGAAAGTTTTGCATCTATCATCTCGAGGTTACCGCCACCCCCGCAACACTGACAATTCTCCCGATTTTGAGGGAGTTCTACGAACTCAACACCTGGAATAGAACGGATGACCTGTCTCGGTTCATCAAACACCCGGGCACCTCGCCCTAAATCGCACGGATCATGATAGGTGACTTTCAATGGAAGCTCTTGAAGAGGGACCCTTTTATCCTGGATCAATTTCACCAGGAACTGAGTAGCGTGGGTAATCTGAAACTTATTGGGATAGTATTCGCGCCACATCTGGTAACAGGAAGGGCACGCAAAAACTACCTCCCTGGCCCCTTTTTCACTGACCGCCTCAAGGTTATGATCCATGAACTCCTGAAACATATCCTTTAATCCTGCCCCCAGCATGGGAAAACCACAGCACCATTCATCCTCGCCCATGAGAGTGAAGTCTACACCGCTTACATCTAAAATCTCCGCCAACGCCATGGGAATCTTCTGGGCAAGCGGGAAATAGGATGCAACGCAACCTGTAAAATAGACTACCTCAGCCTTATCCTTGAGATAACCATGTTCCGGGGCATCGCGCATGTCCTCAACCCAATCGGCCCGCTCTTCGTTATCTTCTGCAAAAACGTTCCGGCTTTCCTCCAGGTTATCCCGAATCATCTCAATTTTTTTGGGATAAGATTTTGAATGAACAAGGTCCTGTCTGAGAGACAGCCATAAGTCCTTAAGGTTGATACCTACCGGGCAAATTTCCTGGCAATTACCACAGAGCGTACAACGAAAGACCGTGTCACTGTAGTGCTTCCATTGTTCCTCAGTGGGCCCTTTTTTCCCGAAAAGCTTGCGGAAAAGACCTGTCCGGCTTTTAAGGATCTGCTTTAGTCCCTTTATGCGAAACACACCGGACAATTCCCCGTCATGGGAGGCGGAGACCGCAGGGCACACATCCGCACAGACCTGACAGTTGGTACAGGCCTCCATCTCTAAAATCTGCCGGACGCTGTAATCCTGATTGGACATGTGGGCTCAACTCCATAATAAGTAGGGAGTAAGCAGTAGGCAGTAGGCACAATGCCACTCCATTAATCCTCACTGCTTACTATTCGTAGGTCGTAAATTGCCCTTCACAAAACGTGCCCCAATTTCAACAAGTGGCAAGAATACCGAAACATTTTACTGCCTACTCCATACTGCTTACTGCCTACTCTTCCACTGTCTACTCTTCCGCGTATTTCTCAATTTCTGCCAAGAGCCACTTTTCAACCGCCTCCTGCCCATAGATCAGGTTGGCGAGTTCTCCCTTATCATCCGGCTTGATCTTGTACATCCAGCCCTTGCCGTAGCAGTCATCATTGATTAAGCCCGGGTTCATTTCCAGTTCTTCATTTACTGCTACCAGCTCTCCATTGACAGGTCCATAAACCTTCCCCAACCATTTGCCGGATTCTATCTTGGCAAATTTTTTGCCTACTTTCACCCTCTTTCCTTCATCAGGAAGCTGGATATACACGACCTCCCCGGCCATTACCTGTGCAAAATCATCCATTCCCATGACCAGGAGATCTCCTTCTTCCTTTACCCAAAAATGATTCTCCTCGTAGTGCAAGTCATCCGGCATATTGTACCCTTGAATCTCCACTCGCTTACCTCCTTTTTTTCTACTCAGCTTCTTCCATCAGTTCATTAACAAATTGCGATATGTTGTAAATCTTGAACTTTTGCTTGCGCAATTTGGCATTAGCAAGGTTGTGCACACAGGAATTACACTCTGTCAGCACCACCTCGGCACCGACTTCTTCAACCTCCTCCAACCTGCGGCGTGCCATGGCAATAGAATTCTTGGCATAGGCGCCCCTTACACCACCACCGGCCCCGCAACAGAGGGAATCAACACGGTTGTGGCGCAGCTCCACAAAGTTTGGCGCAATCTTCCTGATGATCTCTCTTGGCTCTTCATAAATACCGCAGTGCCTTCCCAGGTCGCATGGATCATGGTAGGTCACTAATTTGTCCGTCGTGACACCAAAGTCAAAATCATTCAGGAATTGAGTGATGTGAAGGACTTTAATCCCATTCTCCTCCAGGCCGGCATACTGCGGTTTGTTAATAAAGGTCCTTGAACAGTAAGGGCATCCTGTGATAACGGTCTTTGCGCCTGTTGCCAGAATGAGATCAATATTTTTCTTGACCAGGTCTTCGTTGATTTCATATCCCACATCCTCCAGAACACCGCTGCAACAGACCTCGTCAATCAGGGTATAATCCACGTTGAGACGATCCAGGAGATCGAGGGTTTCCAGGGTGGCTTCATCTTCCCGAAAAGAACCCACGCACCCTATAAAATATACGTATTCGGCCTTCTTGTTTCGTTCTCTCTCAAAATCTTCGGGTTCGTCTTCCGCGTAGATGTTGGTATGGTTCTTTAGCACCTCGTTCATTCCTTTGAACGCTGGGTGACAGGAACCGATATTGACCATATCCTTCCGCACCTGTTTGATGATGTCGGGCACGTTCACGCCTGAGGGGCAACTTTCTGCGCAGGCAGCGCATGTGGTGCACTGAAAAAGGGTTTCAATAAGCTCGTCGTTTAGGTCGATGGTCCCATCCATGACTTCCTTGAGAATGAGCATCTTACCCCTGGCATTATAAGCGGGGCGAAGAGTTGTCCCAAAGACAGGGCATACTGCCCGGCAAAAGCCACAGTTAGAGCACCTGAGAACCTGATCGCGGTATTTTCTTTCAAAATCATATTTGGCTTCCATTTTAGCCCTCCAGTGCCATCTTTCCAGGATTAAGAATATTGTTTGGATCAAATGATTTCTTTATGGAACGCATCACATCCATGGCTACGGGATCATGTTCAAGGTGCATGAATGGTGCCTTTGCCAGACCTATGCCGTGTTCGCCCGTCAGTGTGCCACCCAGTTCAATTACCTTCTCAAACAGCTCGGCCGAGGCCTGTTCAACGCGCTTTACCTCATCGGGATTTGTGCCGTCATAACTGATGGTGGGGTGGAGATTGCCGTCTCCTGCGTGTCCAACGGTAGGAATCTTTAGATCATATTTTTTTGCAAGATCGGAGAGCGCCTTAAGTATGTTAGGGACCTTGGACATGGGCACAGAAAGGTCTTCGACAGCGAGGCTGTTGTTAATCCGGGACATAACTGCATACGCAGATTTGCGGGCCGTCCACAGCGCTTCTGCCTCTTCTTTAGTCGCGGCCTGTTTTACGGTGGAGGCATTGTTTTTCTTGAATATTTCTATGACCTTGTTCAATTGGAACTGGGTCTCCTCCCGAGTGTGTCCATCAGTCTCGGCTATCAGGATTGCTTCTACCTCCGGCAGATTCAGATCGGTATTCTGGTTGATGGCAATAAGGGTCTGCTGATCAACTACTTCGAGCGCGCTTGGCAGGATTCCGGAGTGCATGATTTCGCTCACGGCCCGTCCCGCATCCTCCAGGTCTTCAAAGGTGGCCATGGCAGTGGAGGTCAGCGATGGCTTGGGATTAATCTTGAGGGTTATCTCGGTTACTACTCCCAATGTTCCTTCAGAACCGACAAAAAGCTTGGTCAGATCATAACCCGAAGAGCTTTTCATACACTTGGATCCTGTGCGCATAACCCGACCATCGGGGAGTACTATTTGAAGGGCAAGGACATAATCCTTGGTCGTGCCGTATTTGGCACCTTTGATTCCGCCGGCATTGGTGGCCACGTTACCACCCAGGGTGGCAACCGTGCCGCTTGCAGGGTCAGGTGGAAAAAAGAAGTCGTGTGGTGCCAGGGCCCTTTCCAGGTCTGCGTAGACCACACCGGGTTGAACAATTGCCAGGCGGTCCGTCACGCTGACTGAGATGATTTTATTCATGCGTACCAGATCGAGAATCACGCCCCCTTTCTCCGGCACGGCAAGACCTGCAAGAGAGGTCCCGGCCCCGCGAGGAACGACTGGGAACCTATCCTTATTGGCCAGTTTGAGGATTGCCGAAATCTCCTCGGCAGTAGCCGGCCACACGGCTGCATCAGGCCGGTGCCTGTGTTCCGAGGCGTCTTTTGAGTAGGAGATGAGATCAATCAGATTGTCTGTATAATTCTCCTCTCCGACAATGTCAATAAGCGCCTTTTTTGTTTTATCTTCCATGTTAGACTCCCTTTGAAATGGTTAACTGCAGGGACACTGAGTGCTCTGGGGTGTAATCAGGTTGCCTGATCGGTCGAACTCCAATTTCAGATTCTCGGTCCCGATTTCTAAATCAGGCTTGCTTTCCAGGTCAGTGAGACACCCCTGGGAAGCCAGCACGCTCATAAGTTCCAGGGTGTTCTTTATATGGACGATGCGCACGTCTTCCAGATTGTAAGGTCTGAGGGTCATTAATGCCGCGGCAATGGCATCCCTGTCGTTCGGATAGGTCAGGGGCACCATTCCTGACTCAGGGCAGCAGGAGGTCAGGCAGTTGATGGACGTAACCTGAAAGTCGATTTTGTTCACCAGTCTCTGTGTTGTAAAATCGGCCTGCCCGATTCCAAGGCCGCTGCCCTCGCTTCCTTCGGTCAGATCTCGGACAAAAATACGGGTAATTTTGGGCCATGTCCTCTTCGCTCCGTATGAGCACACATCACGACCAACTACGTTGGGATCTATTCCTTCCCCGCTTATGTCCTTGCCCATTTCGTCAATGATAAGGAGATCAATCTCATCCATTGGTAAAGTGGGTAAGCAGGCGCGGGCCATTTTGAGGAGATCGGTTTCAACGGCCTCAATTTCATCGGCCAGCGCCATCTTTAGTATCGCTGTTTCATGCTCCTGGTTTTCCACCAGGCCCACGCCGAAGAGGACCCTGCAGCGCTTGAGAAGCTCTTTCCCGGCCGAACTGATGATGGTGTATTGATCCCGAACCACAGAGAGTCTGTGATAGTGCTCGGCCCCAATCTGATTTCCCATCCCGATGGCAAGCATCTTTATCAGGCCGCTCTCGGTAGGGCCAATGAAGTTGGTATGGGGCTTAATCCGGTTGATGGGCACGATGCCGTCGGCCTCCTGGGCAAGGCGGTCAATAAACAGGGGAATTCCGTCAATCTCGCCCACGGGTATCACATCCATGGTGGCCCGGATCGGCGCACCCACGCTCTCTTCGGTGATACCACGGCTGCGCAGCACTTCCATCTGACCCGCGGCCGTGGCCCCACCGTGGGAGCCCATGGCTGGTATGATGAAAGGCCGGCAACCGGCCTCCTTCAACTTTGCCACCACCGCCCGAACCACTATGGCCAGATCAGTTATGCCACGGCTCCCCACACCAACGGCTACACTCGCACCCTTAGTAAGATCAAGGCCGTCTTTGAGCTGCAGCCATTCCCGGTCTACCTCGGCCAACACATCTATCTTTGATGGCACGTCATAACGCTGGTGAATTATCCTCATCCAAGGCAACTTACACTCAACAGCCATTCCAGAATTCACTATCATTCCTCCCAGGTAATTGGCACCATTAAAATTTCTACATCTTCATTTACATCCGGCTCGGTCGTGGCCTGGCAGACCTGAACTATTCTCGGGCCAGAAATTCCCTCTTTACCTAAGGCTTTTTTTACCACGGCCAATCCAAAACCAAACCATACTAAAAGTGAGGGTTCCACATGTCAACAATTTCCATGGCTGTCAAAGTAATACCTTGTTAAATCCAAATACCACATTTTTTAAGTGTTATCAACTGCCTAAGAACATGGAAACAACTGGTCTCTCTACAACGGAACATCGAACAGCGAGACCTATTGCAAGCCGAAAAATAAACGAAAAAAGACTTGACAAACGAATATCTGCCAGATATGAGTTCTATATACCGGTGTTTATTCGGTGTCAAGGTTGTTATGGATGATCTCGATCTTAAAACCCTTATCGCCCTGCAACAAAATGGGCGAATAACCAACGTTGATCTGGCTCGACAGTTGGGCATTGCGCCGTCCACCATGCTTGATCGCCTTCGCCGGCTTGAGGAGCACGGGCAGATTCGCGGCTATCGTGCCATCGTCGATCCCAAGTCTGTAGGGCTGACTCTTCAGGGATTTCTGGCGGTCGTTCTAACCGGCCATGAAAAAGCATCTATCCGCAGTTTTGAGGACGGGATAAAGCAAGTCCCCAACGTGCGTGCATGCTATCATATCACTGGCCGCTTCGATTATCTGCTCTATATGGCGGCCCGAGATCTTACACACTGGGGCGAACTGGTGAAGGAGCGAATCGCGTCTATTGACGGCATTGCAAAACTCGAAAGCTTTTTAGTGCTTTCAGAGATTAAAGAAGATCAAGGCTGGCCGATTGAGGAGGAAGGGCCAGAGGGCAGATAAGTATTGATGTTTTGCGACTCAGGTTCAAAGTTCAATGGTTCACGCCTGCCCTCCCCGTCCCGAGACCGGGACGGGATCGGGAGGTGCGGCTTGATATGCATTCTTGAAACGATCGCACTGAATTCTACTCCAAGAGTCTCTACGCAACGGGAGAGGAAAGCCAGGTCTGGGCCAGGGGTTCAAGGTTAACTGATGAAAACCGCACGGTTTTGAGATATCGAGGGGTGGCACATTGCGCGTAACTGCTGCCGTTCATAGGTTCATCAACTATGTCAAGCAATCTTAGTATTTACAATGTGTTAAGTATTCGGATAGTAACATCTCAATTAAGTCTGGGCATTCCGAACCTTCCCCCTTTTGCAAAGGGGGATTGAGGGGGATTTTCTTAATACAATATGTGACATATGGCATCTTTTTGTTGCCATATGGCGTTATCAATGGGGGATGCTTTTAATTTCATATTTCCAGTTTATCTGGGTTAGGAGTTTTATTATGGCAAAGAAAAAGATGATACAGGATTTTTACAGGATGAAAAAAGAAGGGGAAAAGGTTACTTGGCTTACATGTTACGATTTTCCTACCGCCCAGTTTGAGGAAGCCGCCGGAATTGAGATGATCCTGGTTGGTGACTCTATGGGCATGTGTGTGTACGGGTATGAAAGCACCGTGCCGGTGACAATGGACCAGTGCATTGTCCATTGCGAGGCTGTACGCCGGGGAGCCCCCAACACCTTTGTTATTGGCGACATGCCGTTTATGAGCTACCAGAAATCCGATGAAGACGCGGTAGTAAATGCCGGGCGTTTTCTAAAAGAAGCCGGCATGGACGCCATTAAGCTTGAGGGCGGGACACGCGTAATCACCCGCATTAAGGCCATCCT